>JAJQHZ010000153.1 GCA_021199475.1 Lachnospiraceae bacterium | reverse complement strand
ACGAAAAGTCAAAATTTCAGTCTTTCTTCATCCCCCACCCCGTGAATAGTAACGACGGGGGCGTACGCTTCATTTTCAGAGAGCGGGAACACGACCTACGTGCCGACATTTTATCTGAAAAATGCAAAAAATGCAGATGGAAAATATCTTTCGATTGTTGAGGATACCAGCAGTAGTTCGGGATATAGTCTTAAATTAACAGATACCGCAGAAACGGCGTTCTCTTATAATAACCTGGGAGAATTGAACACAGATTCGCAATCTGGATTGAAGATTGTAATTGAAAATGGAACCTATGCATTAGTTGAGGGACGTGAGGGCTCTACTAATCCGACTAATGTAAAAATGTATATCCGGGATCCGGTTACCATTGGATATTCCTACACGATCACAAACACCCGCTATCCGGATGTTACCTTGAAGAAAGTGAGTTCGGCAGATCTTTCGACTCTTTCTGCCGCGGAATTTGTTCTGTATAAGGTAGAGGGTGGTGAGAATTATTACTACTCCTCATATAATGATACCAATAAAGCGATAATCTGGGTGACTGACAGCAGTACAGCGAAAAAGACCACGGGCTTTGTTTTCGAACTTCTTCCAGATGGCACGTATTATCTGGAGGAGGTTACGACCCCGGATGGCTACAACAGCTTGGGTGGAACGATTTCCTTTACTGTGGCTGACGGAAAAATTGATTCGGATTCTGTAATTTTGACGGATGACAGCAGTGGGGCAGAGATAACGGGTATGGTCAGTCTTACGCTGGTAAGCACCGGTAAATATACCATTCAGGTCCTGAACACCCCTGGCTATGAACTTCCCTCTGCCGGCGGGCCGGGTACGTGGATGTTTACGCTGATTGGTTTTATCCTGAGTGGAGGCGCGGCGCTGATGCTTTTGTACAGATACCAGAAGAAGAGAAGTGGGAATCGGATTTGCTTTCGGATGCTGATGCCGCTGCTTTTGCTGACGGTTGTGCTTTCGGGCGGGATCTCGGTATCTGCGTCGGTGACGGCTCATGCTGCCACGGAGCTGCCGGATCCGGACCGGACGGGTTCGATTACGCTGACAATGACCGACGACGACACCGGGTCGGCGATTCCCGGCGGCACGATTGCGGTTTATCAGGTGGCGGAGCTCGTGTCCGGCGATGCCGGTTATACGTGGCAGTACACGGATGCGTTTTCGGGCTGCACGGAGTCCCTGGAGTATCTGGAGTCGACGGAACTGGTCAACAGTCTGGTGAGCTATGCCAGTGAGAAGCAGTTGGAAGCGACAGCGATTTCGATTGATTCGCAGGGGAAAGCGACTTATGAAAACGCGGGCGTGGGGCTGTATCTGATCATACAGACGCAGGCGGCGGAAAATTATGATGCCTTTCTCCCGTTTCTGGTGAGCGTTCCGTATGAAACCACGTCCGGATGGGTTTATGATGTGGATGCGACTCCGAAGATGGAGCCGATCAAACAGACGGAGACGGAGGCGAAGGGCGGTGAATCTGAGTCCGGAGGCGGAGGACAGACCGAAAGCGGAGGACAGACGGAGAGCGGTACGCAGTCGGAGAGTACGGGCGGTGCGCAGTCCGAGAGCACCGCGGCAGAGGACGGAGACAATACCACAGCCAATAGCGGCGGGGACGGGACGGAATCCGGAGAAGGAACGACGTCCGAAACCGGTACCGGTTCTCAGACCGAAAGTGAGACCGAGGCGGAGACACTGCCGCAGACCGGACAGCTGTTCTGGCCCATCCCGATCCTGGCGGTGCTTGGAGTGCTGTTAATCGCGGCGGGCTGGTTCCTGAGCGCGAAGGAGAAGAAGTAGAGAGTAAGGGTGAAAATGCGAATGTGCACACTCACTTTATGGAAGAGGACAGCAGTGCGGATTTATTAAAGTTAGTATTTAAAGTTAGTATTTGAAGGGATATCAAAATGGCCGGAAGCGCAATGTCTTCCGGTCATTTTGTATGATACAAAAACGGTGCTTTCCAGAACCTCCGTCCATTTTGCGTGATATACGGGCATTGCTATCAGGTGTGTTCAGTCAGAGAAAGCAGGTGGAAATTTTGTTGTCAGTAACGCTGACATATTCGTCAGCGGCTATGCCTGACACCTTTACAAATTTGTATCTCTTAACAATTTGTCATTGCAGTGATTTTCCACTCCAGTTCTTCAATCCTGGCCTCGTCCTTTTTCTTTTGCATGAAAATATATTGACAAATATATATTAACATGATATATATAATAAAATAAATATATTCCATAATTCGAGAATGAGCAGTATAGAAAGCGAAATTTGTAGTATCAGTAAATGCATGAAAAGAGCGGATGAACGAGGAGGAGGCAGCGTATGGGAACGTTATGGGGAAGCTCTTTTACTCTGTATGCGATAATGCTGTTACACTTGCAACCGACTCTTAAACTATGTATAATAATTAAAAACAAAATAATTGCATCATAAGCATTGACAAATATTTGCGATTGTGATACGATACATGCAAGTCAGATTTTAATCATACATAGACAAGGAGTTTTTCTTATGGACGAAATCAGCCAGATTTTTGACAGAGTTTTTAAACGCATTTTTACATTTTCGGATAAAGCGATCACGAATCTGATCAACGGACTGTTTGGTACAGACTATCCGCCGGACAGCCAGATTGAGTATTCGAATCGGGAAAACACAAAAACGGATCTCACGCACACGTATTCCGATCTGTTCATTGTTATCAACAAGAAGTGGCATTACCATCTGGAGGCACAGATGTACCACGACAACGCGATCGTGATGAGAGTCTTCGAGTACGGATTTTATCATGCACTGGAGACCCGAGAGGACAACTTTACCCTGCGGTTCCCGGAACCGGTGGTGATCTATTTCAGCAATGTTGTGAAGGTTCCGGAGACAAGCAGTATTCGCGTAGTATTGCCTGATCAGCAGGAGTTTACTTACACTGTAAAGAACTTTGCATATCTGGAGCATGACATCGAGGAATTAAACCGGAAAAAGATGATCGTGTTCATTCCGTTTCAGATGGTGCGGGTGAGGGATTTTCTGATTGCGGACGGAAAAGCACGGATTCTTACAGAAAACGAAATACAGGAATTGAAAAATTTTATCGACTCTGATATACTGGGAAGCATAAAAGCAAATCTGCAGGTTGGAAATATTGATTTGAAGGATTACGATCAATTACTGGAGCTCCTGCACCAGCTCTACCAGCAGATTATCCTGCAGTACCAGAAGAAAGGGGGCGATAAGGATATGAAACCATTGCTTCCGGGAGCGATGGAGCTTCCCAATGATAAATATCGTTTTCGAATTGATGAACTTGAGGCGGAAAATGCGACCCTGATGGAAAAGAATGCAGCGATAGCAGAAGAGAAAGCAGCGTTGGCAGAAAAGTGCACAACGCTGGAGCGTGAGTTGGAGGTCCTTCGCCGCGAGCATGAACAGTAAAAGATGTTCTCAGGGCTTTATGGAAGGCAGCAGTGTGGAGTTACTAAAGTTAGTATTTGAAAGAATATCAAAATGGCCGGAAGCGCAATGTCTTCTGGCCATTTTGCATGATGAAAAAACGGTGCTTTCCAGAACCTCCGCCCATTTTACGTAATACACGGGGCGTTCCCATCCGGTGTGCGTAGGCAGACAAAGCAGGCGGAGCGGCCATGCGTCAAGTTCGCTTTTGATGCCTCTTTTGTGCAAAATCCTGCGGAAAATGTCAAGGAACATAGACATATGTTTAACAAAAATATCAGCTATTTTGTAATTCTCGTTTTTGCATGTCAAAGCCGCATTATTGTCGTAAAGCCGGATTATGGTGTTGTTCTCATAAAATAAAATACACAGAGGAGAAAATAAAGCTAATGCATGAAAATATATTGACAAATATATATTAATATGATATTAATAATAAAATAAATATATTCCGTAATTCGAGAATGAGCAGTATAGAGAGCGAAATTTGTAGTATCAGTAAATGCATGAAAAGAGCGGATGAACAGGGAGGAGGCAGCATATGGGAACGTTTGCAGACAAATTTTGCGCCAGGGGAGCGCAGATACCAGAGGAAAAAGAACAGGAATTTCTGGAACGGCTGGAAAAGCTGTTTCAGGCGGGAGGGATGATGGAGGTGGACCGGATTTCTCTGTTTGGAATTGAGACAGCTACTCTGCGGAAGGCACGGATGAATAATTGGGGAATGGATTTTTGTTATAATTATTTTGAAGAGGATTACTGGGAAAATGCCGGATATAATCGTAAACGGAACGAGGTCTGGAGCGGCAAGATTGGCTGGAGAGAGTTTAATATCACTATGGTCTCGGCCTATGTGCTGGAGAACCTTTACAGAGAAGGGGCAGACGGTGGATGAGCAGCTTCAGTCGCTTTGCAATCACATAAAGGCTTTTTATCAGGAACCGGAGATGAAGCTCTACGAATTTGTGAAAACATATGGGATCAGCCAGGCGGAGGAAGGATTGTTCATGGGATTATGCCTGATGAATCTGCCAGCGATCGCAGTCAAGACCATCTCAGAAGTATATGAGAAGGATTTCTGGGAGCTGTGGGGAGATGTTCGTGATGCGGTTTACGGGACGCGCAGGACGTTTCCGATGCAGCCGGCCGATGATCCGGCGAGGCCAATTCCCACTGCGAAATTCCTCGGAAGGTGTGGGGACGATATGATTTACTTCTGGCAGGAAGGCGGAGACATCCATTTTTCGGATGAGCTTGAGGGCTGGTTTTCAGACCTGAAAAAGCGTTATGATGAGATTATGGAAGAGCCTTTTTCGGTTGAGAATCCCATAAGATGGATTTTGGAATTAATGGGTTACGCCCAGGAAGAATATTATCATATATTTGCATTTACGGAATTTTTTGAGGAAAGCTTTGCGCACTTGTCTGATCGAAACTATTTAGCTCTCTGGAAACTATATGAGGAAATGCTGTATGATCCGAATATGGAGGAGGCGGGGAAAGTGATTTTTGCCCCGGATGCGCCGAAATATGAAAAGAAAGAACATCATTATCTTTCACATTTTGAACCGCGCCGTCAGCTATTGAGAACATGGTGCTTTATGGGAAGCGAAAAGCGTGAAAACCTCGCCAGAGTGACCTTGCGGAGATACATGGCGCTGGTCGCAAATGTGGAGCTCAGGAAAAAAGTATTTGGGTTTTAAGGACCTGTGAAATAATCTGACCGGAAGCACAATGTCTTCCGGCCATTTTGTGTGATACAAAAACGGTGCTTTCCAGAACCTCCGTCCATTTTGCGTGATACACGGGGCAAAGCCATCTGGTATGCTCCTTGGAAAGAACATATAGGTCAGTGGCTATGCCTGACACCTTTACAAATTTGTATCTCTTAACAATTTGTCATTACAGCGATTTTTCGCTCCAGTTCTTCAATCCTGGCCTCATCCTTCTTCTTTTGAGCAAGCATTTCCTCTAAATGATTCTTCTGCTCTTCGATTTTTCCCTTTTGCTCTTCAATTTTTCCTTTTTGCTCTTCAATTTGTCCTCTTTGCTCTTCGATTTTTCCTTTTTGCACCTCGATCTGAGCTTGTTGTTCTTCGATCATATACTGTACCGTATTTTTGTCCATTTCATGCAGTGCTTCTGAGAAACATCCCATAATATCCTCCAAATTCTGCGGTAAGGAGGGACCCGCTTGCGGGAGGATTCCTTGCCACCTACGCACCTGCCATCGCCGAAGGCGATTCTGTTGCAGGTGCTCCAAATTCTCGCACAGCTTGTAGACTTCATTATACAGTTCCCGGAATTGTGGATATTGCCGAATCAGAAGCTCGATCATCTCCGGAGTATCCTCACACAAAAACGTCAGCCATGCGTCAAGTTCGCTTTTGATACCTCTATTGTGCAAAATCCCGCGGAAAATGTCAAGAGGAACATAAACATATTCCTGCGGCATATGGATCGCAAGACCCGTATCAAAAGTAGTTTTTCCGTAGTGGATATACTTGTCTGGAATATCCTTGCATTCAGCAGGACTGTTTTCAAAAAGAATGATCGTGTAAACATCCTTGATATACCGATACGAAAATTGCGTTTTCTGAGACTGCTTGTCCGTTTTCACGCGCTGATACTGACGAAGCAGCAGATCCGCGGAATAACAGCTGCTCCTCTGGCCCGGAAATGCATAGCCAATTTTCTGCATCTCGACATTCGCAATACTCCCATCCTCCAGTTCTACTACAATATCCATGGCAAGCAGAGTGTCCTCCGCAGCCATCCGACTCTCGTTCGGCAGCACCTGAAGGATTTTCACATTCTTTTCCAGTAAGAGAGAAAGAAACTGTTCCAGCCTTTCCGGATGAATGTCCGGATTCATCACCTGTTTAAAGAAGGGATCATATAACAGCTTGCAGCCCTTCGCACCAGTGCAGAAGTCCAGAAATTCCTTCTGCTGTTCGGAGTTCCAACTCTTATAAAGCATGTCTAATACCGGTTTCTGTCTGACTTCCGTTAAAACCTCCTGCTCCGTTCGAATCATTGGAAAATAATTCTTCAAAATCTCTTTAATCATACATATACCTTTCCTGATTTTATCATGTAAAATGAGAATTGAAACCCCCGGATTGCTTGCAGGATCAATTCAGAGGTTTTTCGGTGTTCCGTGCACATAAAATTCAATCAATTGTCAAGGCCAATTGTCATGGATGCCTGTTTGGCCAATGCTGCGGCATGGGTGGTAACTGTGTGGCTGCGGAGGAGAATAAGGAAAGAATATCATTTCATATCGAGAATATCAATCACAAACTTTATTAAAGATTTTAAAAATATTAAATAAAAATCTAAATATATGTAGATATAAAAAGCTCTTACAAAATGAAAATTGCAAGAGAAAATTGGTAAGAGAAAATAAAAGCGATTGAAAAAAACACATTGACAAATATATATGAATACTTTATATTTATTTAAAATAAGTATAGAAGCATAATACTTTACTGCACCAGCTTTACCAGCAGATTATCCTGCAGTACCAGAAGAAAGGAGGCGATAAGGATATGAAACCATTGCTTCCGGGAGCGATGGAGCTTCCCAATGATATATATCGTTTTCGAATTGATGAACTTGAGGCGGAAATTGCGGACCTGAAGGAAAAGAACGCGGCGATGGAGAAAGAGAACGCGGCGATGGCGGAAAAGAATGCAGCGATGGCGGAAAAGAACGCAGCGATGGCGGAAAAGTGTACAGCGCTGAAGCGTGAGTTGGAGGTCCTTTGCCGCGAGCATGAACAGTAAAGGATGTTCTGACACTGAAATAATCTGACCGGAAGCGAATTGTCTTCCGGTCATTTTTTTGTGCGCAGGGCCGGGAAATCCGCAATTGACTGCCCTGCGCGTCTGAGGAAGTGCGCGGCGGGGATGGGGCAGGTGATCGGCAAAACGAGAATGTTAAGAATTTGTGAATCGCACGAATAAGGGGGGGTGACTGCACGAATGGTTCGCAGTTTGCCTGCGTTTGGTGGTAAAATAAACAGACCAGAAGAGAACATTCCTGTCTGAAATAACAAAAATTTGAGACAGCGATAACGCAAGACAGTGATAACTCGAAACAGCGATGATTCGAAATAACGATGATTGGAGACAGCGATTATTCGAGATAGCAATGATTGGAGACAGCGATAATCGAAATGGCATTCATTTAAGATGGCAGAACTTCGAGATCATAATGATTTGAGCGTTTGATAGTAAGAAAGAGATCGGCGATGTCTATGAGAAATAAGAGGGGAAAAAAGAACTTCCGATCTGTATGGGGGTCGGCACAGCGTCTGCTAGGCCTTCTTTGTGCTATTGTGCTGTTTTTTTCTGTGATACCAATTGCGGACACCGGCAGGGATGTCGCGTACGCCTCGGAGTCTGTGCTGACCTGCACGCGGACCGAGCACACGCACAGCGACAGCTGCTATACGACGACATTGACCTGTGGGCAGGAGGAGCATACGCACAGTGACGCCTGCTATGATGAGAGTGGGAATCTGATCTGCGGACTGAACGAGCATACACACAGCGACGGCTGCTATACGAAGGTACTGACCTGCGGGCAGGAGGAGCACACGCACAGCGCAGCCTGCTATACCGTTGTGGAAACGCAGGCGGAGACGCAGCAGACGGCAGCAGAAACACAGGCGGAAACGACGGCGCAGTCTTCCGCGGATGGGACGGCGGCGCAGGAGATCGGGACAGAGACAGACGGGACTGCAGCGCAGGGGACAGGCACTCAGACAGACGGAGCTGCAGACGGAACGACGCAGGAAGCGGAGACCCATACAGATGGAACAGCAGCACAGAATGCGGATTCCCAGACAGAAGACGCTTCTGCCGGTAATGGAACAGAGACAGCGGGCGGAGCTGCGGGCGCAGACAGCGTGACAGGGAGCAGTGAAGCTCTGACCGAATCCGGTACTACGGAAGCAGAAGAAGCTGAAGAGGCTGCGGAGCTGCCGGAGAGTACAACGCCGGTTTCTTCCGGCGAGCGTGAGGACGCTTCCGTGTGGGAGCAGAGCGTGGCAGGTGTGACCCTGACCGGCGACTGGGCGGAGGATATCGTCGCGATCGCGCTTACTCAGCTTGGCGTGAGCGAAAATAAAGAGAACTTTACAGTCACAGAGGACGGAGAGACGCACTATTATTCCCGCTACGGACAGTGGTACGGGGACGATTACACCGAGTGGTCTGCCGCGTTCGTGCAGTTCTGCGCGGCCTATGCCGGGATCAGCGAAACCTATATCCCGAAGGAAGCAAACGTTGGGAAATGGCTGAACGAGAGCCTTGCGGCACTCTACACGATTTATACAGATACCGCCAGCTATGTACCGCAGGCGGGCGACCTGATTTTCTTTGATACAAATCAGTACACCGATGGCTGCAGCCAGCTGCAGGACGACGGGACTCCGGCACATGTCGGGATCGTGATTTCCGTGAACGAGGAGACAAACACCGTCCAGACCGTTGAAGGAAACAGCGATGGAACCGTCGCAAAGCGCGAGTATCCGCTCAACAACGAACACATCTTTGGCTACGTGAGTATGGCGGACATCATGGCACGAGCCGGTATTTCCACAGAAACCGCAGAGGAGAGTTCGACAGAAGTTTCGGAGGAGAGCTCGACAGGAACTTTGGAGGAGAACTCTACAGAAATGTCCTCAGAGATTTCAGCAGAAGAGGCGGAGGGCGAGACCGGGACGGAGAGTGAAAATGGCGCGGAAACTCAGACCGAGACAGAAGCGGAAACCGGGACGGAAATAGAGACAGATGTCGAGGCTCAGTCCGAAATAGAGACTGAGACTGGAGCAGAAGCTGAGACGGAGACCGAGCATCCGTCTGCTTCGTTTGAAGTGACGCTGGAGGAAGGCATCACGGTAAGCGCAGTAGCAGACGCAGGGGTTCTTCCGGAAGGTGCGTCCATGAGCGTGACATTGCTCGAGGCCGAAAAGTATGAGACCGCCGCCATGTACAGCGAAGCGGAAGCAGCCCTCGAAGAAAATGAGATTTCATATGATGGATTGATTGCGCTTGACATCAGTTTCCTGGCCGCAGACGGGACCGAGATCGAGCCGGAGCAGGGCTTGGTAACGGTAAAGATTGAGGTAGCCTCGACTCTTCTGGATGAAGACGCGGATCCCGACACTCTCGCAGTGCAGCATCTCGCCGAGACCGATGACGGTCTGGTAGCAGAGGTTGTGGCGGACGCTGGAGAAGAAGCAGAGGGAACGATCGAGACGGATGCGGACGGCTGCGTGAGCATGGAATTTACTGTGGACAGCTTCTCGTATTTTACGGTGACATATAGTGCTATGTTTAGCTCAAGCACATTGACTATTTATTTGGTCGATGAAAACGGGGATGAGATTCTGGGAAGCGATTCGCTTGGAGGTGTCAGCGGGACTGGCTATACCAGTTGGTCAGCAATCGAGAGTTTGGCAACAGACTATATCAGCCAGGCAGTGAGTGCTGGGTATACGTATGAAGGTGCCTACATTAGCAGCAGCACTAGATACAACAGCTCCAGTGCAACGGCAGTTACCTACATAAAATATAAAAGTAGTGGTCAAGACAGAGGCTGGAGGTATAACAGTGATTCATCCCAACCCAATAGTAGTTCGAACGGTACATCGATAGGGAGTAATCAATCGATTTATCTGGTATTTTCGAAAGTAGACAGTGGCGGCAGCAGCGGCGGCTCCTCAACGGATATTTCGCCCGCCTACAGCAAATATGTGTCGGATAATGGCGATGGTACCTATGACCTGACGCTGACTGTGACAGGTGCAGTTGCCACGACGGAGGAACCGGCAAAGGTCGATATCATCTATGTGTTGGATGTGTCTGGCAGTATGGCGTATGGCATGAATGCAAATTCAAGTCAAGGTGTCTCAAGTACACAAACAAGGCTGTATTATGCAACCTCTGCAATCAAGACACTGACAAACAGCTTGGATAGCAATGAAGATTTGGATGTGCAGTATGCGTTGGTGACATTCAGCGGAAGTACGGGTGACGGAACGTATAACGATGCGACGACAGTTCAAGGCTGGACGGACAGTGCCAGTACTTTAACGAGCAAGCTGCCTACGAGCGCGGTCGGTGGCACGAACTATCAGGCTGGCCTGATGAAAGCAGCGGATCTGCTGGATTCGGCCAGAGAAGGAGCTATTACAGTTGTCGTGTTTATATCGGATGGCGATCCCAGCTATTATTACAATAACAATGGAAATACGGCTGGATCGGGAAGCAGCTATGATTCGACTGCTATGAGCAATGCACAGACTCAGCTGGCTTCCATGAGCATGAATTATTTCATTTCTGTAGGTGTTGGAATGGAATCCAATTACACGCGCCTTGAGAATTTGAATGCTTATGCAGCGAGCGGAGTGACGACCGCATTTTACAAAGGGACGGACAGTACTTCCCTGGCAAATGCCTTCAGTGCGATCGAGGCGCTCATCACCGAGTATGCGTTTTCCAATGTGACAGTGACGGACGTCCTAAGTGAGAATGTGGCGATTGTAGTGGATGACGTAAGCGGAGAAGTCAAACTCACTATAACGGTAACGAATAAGAATGGTGAACTGGTTGCGTCGGGGGTCGGGAGTGTGACTCTTTCGGACGGAACGACTATCACGGCAACGTATGATGAGACCGAGGAGAAAATCACGCTGGATTTCCCAGATGCTTATGAATTGGAAGATGGCTGGACGTACTCAATAACGGCGACTGTCGAAGTGACAGAGGAAGCGTATGAGAACTATCGGGAAAATAACAGCAGCTATCCGAATAAGGGGGATGAAGGCACCGACGATCCAGATATAGATGAAGAAGATTACATCTCATCCGGAAAGGAAGGCGTTTATACAAACAAAGAAGCAACGCTGACCTATGATTACAATGGAAAATCATCCGCAGCAACACCGGAAGAGGGCAGTGAGACCTATTCAAAGCCTGTAATTCAGCTGGAATTTGGGACTTTAGTCATAGAAAAGAAAATCGAAGGCCTCGACGATGTCGACAATGATACTTTCGATGTGTTAAAAAACAGCCTGACGTTTACCTATGCTCTGGCGGACGGGACGGGGACGTCTACAGATGTAAAATTGAGTGACTTTACTTATGATGATACCTCTGGAACTTATAAATACACGGTCAGCAATCTGATGCCCGATTCTATCTATACCGTGACCGAGTCTAGCGCGGACTGTCTTACCAGCTATGGATATACTCTGGATACGTCAAATTCAGATATAAATGATGAGACAGTGACGATTGTAGAAAATGGGACATCTACGGCTTCGTTCAAGAATGTGTATACCCCTTCCACTCAGACAGTTACCATTGCGAAAACCGTTGTTGGGAGCGATGCAGATAAAACGAAAGACTTCGCTTTTACATTCACGTTGGTCGATAGTGATAACAGCAGCTATTCGGATGATCTGTCGGCGGTTAAATCTTCCAATCCGAACACAAGTATTACGCTTGTATACGACAGCAGCTCACTCGCTTACGGGTTCACGCTGAACGATGGCGAGACCATCACATTTACCGTGCCCTATGGTTATACCTTGGCGGTGACGGAGACAGCGGAGACAGCATCAGGCTTTAGCACGACTGTGACGGTGAATGATGGCAGCACAGGAAGTACAATAGAAACAAAAAACGGAACAGACTGGAGCGGGAAAATAACGGGGGATATTGATATTGTTTATACCAACCTGAAAATCCCTGAGTTTGATCTGGAGGTAGAAAAAACCTACAACGCCGACCTGACGGCAGGTGCTTTCCAGTTTGTTCTATACTTGGCAAACGTGGACGACAGCAGTGGTGTATGGACGGTCGATACGACAGTGGGACTGGTGGATGGTCAGACGAATGGCGCAGAAACGTTAGCTGTTGGCGACGAAACTGTTTCAAACGTCATTGAATTTGACCAGATTACGTATTCAACGACCGGAACTTATTATTATATTCTGTATGAAGATTCATCCTATAACACGATCAAAGATGTGACATATGATGCCACCGTGTATGGCGTCAAAGTAGAGGTAGATACATCCGCTGGCACAGCGACAAGGACGTATTATCTCCTTACTGATAATGGCTCTGGCGGCTATATCGCGACTAAGATTGCTTCCGAGACGACGGTCGAAACTGGTTATGACGAGTATATCTGCTTTACGAGCGACGGTGTGCCGATCTTTGCCTTTACGAATACATATGAAGCGACAGCGGATATTACCATACAAAAGATCAACTCAACAAGCGATGAGACGGCTCTTACCGGCGCAACGTTTACCCTGACAAAAGAAGAAAATAGCATTACTTATTATTACGATGGTACCAATTCCGAATGGGTGACGCTGGACACAGGAGGGACGGCTCCAACCCTGTCGCTGGACAGTGTGAAAATCGCGTTGGCTGCCGGGACCTATACACTGACGGAGCTTTCCGCTCCAGACGGATATTATAAGCTGAGCGATCCGGTCAAATTTACAGTGACCATAGATGACAGCAGCGGAGTGGTGACGCTGACGACAGATACTGCTTCAGAAAATTATATTACACTGGACAATACTGACTTAATCGTAAAAGTAAAAAATACAAAGCTCTATTCCCTGCCCGAATCCGGAAAAATGGGCACCTATCCATTTACAATCAGTGGTGTAGCTATCCTGATGACTGCACTCCTGTTGTTTATAACAAATAAGCAGAAGGAGAAAGGAGGATAAGTGAGGCGATAGCGAAACCGTGTTTGTAAAAAATTAGAAACATGGGGGTTTAGCAAAAAAATCAAAGAAATTTGGCAGAGATTTAAACAGAAGGGTTTTAAAAGCAAAATTCAAATCGAAAGGAGAACAACAATGAAAAGGTATTTAAAGAAAATCAGCGCATTATTCCTGGCCTTCGCGATGATCATGGGGATGTGCGTGACAGCGGGGGCGGCAGATTCAACTACAGTAACCATAACGAATAAATCTGATGAAGCCGAGAATGCAGAATATTATTATCTGCAGATTATTGCGCCAGATACGGAGTCCTCTACTGGATGGAAATTTACAAGTGAGAAAATTGCAACTGCTGTTAAAAGTGCTCTTGGAGTGACTACTGATGAAGAAGCTTTAAAAGCTTTAACTGATGAAACTTCAGGCGCTACAGCTATGGAGAAAGCAATAGAAGCAGTGGCAGCTATCATAGATACGAGCGATATGACCGAATCAAGTGCGTCCATAGCCTCAGATGGCACGGCAACCTTCACGTTATCTTCAGCGGGTCTGTATTATATCAAAGCAGTGGATAAGAACTCAAAAGTTGCATACAATCCAATGGCAGTATATGTAGGATATACTTATGATAACACTACTGGAGCTGCGACTTTGGAACCTTCTGCCAGCATAGAAGCAAAATTTACGGATATTGATGTTAAAAAAACAAATGATGTAAATGGAGTTGCTCAGATAGGAAGCACTGTGACCTATACGATTACATCTACGATTCCATATATTTCTCTGGCTGAAAGCGACAGAAAATATTATGTAACTGATACAATCACAGGCGCTGAATATACGGTCAACTCAAGTAATGCAATAACTGTTACGGTTGAGGTTGATGGAGTTGCTGATTCGTTTACTTTTTCAGCAACTGTCACAGATACAACGGTAAATGGAAGTGCTGGCCAAACATTTGAAGTAGATTTAAGCAAGCTTCTTGATGACAATAAGTACGCCGGACAGGAGATAAAAATTTCTTATACGGCAACAATAACAAGTGTAACCGCAGAAAATACTGCAAATGTATATCGGGAACCGGGTGGTTACTATTCAAGCGGCTCCTCTACAGTTACGACGGGGCAGATTACATTGACCAAAACTGGAGAAAGTGATGAGGCTCTGGAAGGTGCAAAGTTTGTTATATATCGAGTGGAAAATGAGACTAAAATGTATTTGGTGATCGACAATGGTGCGTATACATGGGTTGCTTTAGGGACTGGACAAAGTCTAACAAATATCGGTGCTGAAACATTTAAGACAGGCTCAGATGGTACAGTTACAGTTACAGGGCTCGACACAGCATATACCTATTATTTTGAGGAGATTGAGGCTCCTGACGGGTATTCTGTAAATGAAACTGCCAGTGAACAGTCAGCTTGGAGTACAGGTGTTGACAGTAGTGGAGTGTATACCGCAACGGCATCTATGAAAGATACCAAACTCTCCTCCCTCCCGTCTACCGGTGGCTTTGGTACCTACCTCTTCACGATCATCGGTGTGGTTGTGATGGCTGTGATGGCGAGCCTGTACTTTATTAAACGCCGTCGCGATTCTGCGGAGTAAGTAAAACAGAGGCTTTACAGGTAAAAAGGTTCTGGCACGGAAACCAAAGTGACAGCGACAGAAGATCCCAGAACTGATACAGGGAGCTCTGTGACAAAAGCTTCATCGATAAGAGATTTAGTGACAAGAGAGTTAGCATAGTGATTTTATCCTGCGGGCGGTGTCAGCCGCCCGCAGGACAGCAGCATGGAGAGCTCTATGAGTAAGAAAACCCGGAAAAATTTATTGTATGCGATTGGATTTCTGATAGGGCTGTCCATACTGCTGTATCCGTTGATTAGCAGCAGGTGGAATGCGTATCGGGCGAAGCAGCTGATCAGCACGTACTCGGAGACGGTGACGCAGGATTCGGATCCGGAAACGTATGAGGAGATGCTGGAGGCGGCGCAGGCGTATAATGATGGGCTGACACAGGAGTCGGTGCCGGATGCGTTTTCGGTCCGCGAGGATACGCAGGATGACGAGTATGATGCCCTGTTGAATATTGACGGGGAGGGGCTGATTGGCTCGATTGAGATTCCGGTCATCGATGTGGATCTGCCGATCTATCATTATACGACGGAGGAGACGCTGGAGAAGGGCGTCGGACATTTGTTTGGCAGCAGTCTGCCGATTGGCGGCGAGAGCACGCACGCGGTGCTGTCCGCGCACCGGGGACTGCCGAATGCGAAGCTGTTTACGGATCTGCCCCTTCTGGAGATCGGGGATGTTTTTTATATTCACATTCTGGGCGATACGCTCGCCTATGAGGTGGATCAGATCCTGACGGTGGAGCCGACCGAGGTGGACTCGCTTGCGATCCAGGAGGGCGAGGACCTGGTGACGCTGGTGACCTGCACGCCGTATGGCGTGAATACGCATCGCGTCCTGGTGCGGGGACACCGCATTGTGTATGTGGAAGAGGAGTATATTGCTGCGAAGCAGCAGACGGTCCGGACAGATACCGTTCAGATGGGGATGCAGGCGCTCTGCGTGCTGATTGGTCTGGCACTGGCGGTGATCATTGTCTTTGTGATCACCCGTCTGGGGAGCTGGAAGAACCGGGGCAAAAATCGCCCGGAGGAAAGAGATAGCGGAAAAAAGCGTCCGGAGGAAAGAGACAGCGGAAAAAGGCATCCGGAGGGAAGAGACAGCGGAAAAAGGCATCCGGAGGGAAGTGACAGTGGAAAGAACCGCCCGGAGGAAATTACCCGCGGCGAGCATAGCCCGGAGGAAGATGACCGAAACGGATCGTGACGGTAAAACACCGGATAATAGCTGAGACGAGGACAGAAGAGACGATGGAATGAGCGGAACCCCCTGGAGATAAAGATGGATGAATGATGGCAAAGACAAAGAAGGAAAAGAAAAATAAGAAAAAAATGAAGAAAGGCTCCCGGCTGTTGAGTGCGTTTTTTGGCATCGGATTTCTAATCGGATTTGGGATTTTGATTTACCCGACGGTCAGTGAGATCTGGAATGCGTACCGGAGCCAGCAGCTGTATTCCGACTATACGGAGGCGGTACAGGAGCTGGAGTCGGAGGACTATTCGCAGATCTGGGCGGAGGCCCGGGAATACAATGAGCAGCACACGGTCAACACGATCGTAGATGCGTTTGATGAGGAAGAAAATGAGTATGTCCTGACCCATCCCTATGATGAGCTGCTCGATCCGCTTGGCAACGGGATTATGGGGTATCTGGAGATTCCGAAGATCAATGTGGAGCTGGCGATTTACCACGGGGCCAGCGCGGAGGTTCTGGAGAAGGGCGTCGGCCACCTCGAGGGGACGAGCCTGCCGATTGGCGGCGAGGGAACGCACGCGGTACTGTCCGCGCACCGGGGACTTTCGAGCGCGAAGCTTTTTACCGACCTCGATCAGCTGGAAATCGGGGATGTTTTCTACTTAACGATTCTCGATGAGACGCTCGCCTATGAGGTGGATCAGATCCTGACGGTAGAGCCGGATGAGACGGAGGCGCTTGCCATTGAGGAGGATATGGATCTGGTGACGCTGGTGACCTGTACGCCTTATGGTGTGAATACGCACCGCCTTCTGGTGCGGGGGCACCGCACGGAGTACGTGGAGGAGGAGATCGAGAGTACGTCTTCGGTCATCACCATCCGCAATCCGCTCGAGGGCACCGACCAGAGGCAGAAGCTTCTGGTGATCGCCATTGTGGCATTTATGATTTTCATATCGGTCCTGAATGTTGTCTTAAGTATCCGGGATCGAAGGAGAAAACGCCGAAACAGCAGGATAGAACCTCCGGAACCGGAGGAAAAAGAATCGAAGCCGTAATTTGGGGAATCCGGAACCGGAGGAGAAAGAGCCGAAGCAATAGATTTGGGAATCCGGAACCGATGAAGAAAATGCCGAAACAATAGATTTGAGTATCTGGAACCGATGAAGAAAATACCGAAGCGGTAGTTCTGAGGATTCGGGACCGGAGAAGAAAACGTGGAAGCAGTAGTTTTGAATAGCTGGAACCGGAGGAGGAAGCGCCGAAGCAGCAGGAAGGAAGAGGAGTGACGATGAAGGGAAGAGAACCGTTTCGAAGAAAAATGAGCCGCCTTTCTGTTTTGCTGCTCGTAAGTTTTGCTGCGTTCTTTTTGATGACGGCCGGGGCATCGGCAAGCGAATCCGACCGGATGCCGGAGATTGACGGCTCGCAGGAGCTGTCGCTTTCGGTGACGATGACCTATACTGATCCGAACCTGGAGACGGACAATGTTTTCGCGATGTCTGGGGTAGAGGTCCGGCTGGTGCAGGTGGCTTCCCTTGCGGTGAACGGCGGTTCCGCGGACTATACGCTGCTGGATGCATACGCCAGGAGCGGGATCGAGCTTGCGGGGATGACCGCCTCCGAATCTTCGGAAGCTGCGGAAGCTCTTGCGGCACTTGTCGGGGAAAACGGTTCTTCCGAAGGAAAAACGGCTACGACGGATTCCGAGGGAAAGGCAGTCTTTTCCGGGCTGGAAGCGGGCATGTACCTGATTTTTCAGGAGGAGAGCGCGAATGCGGCCTATGGGGTGGACGCGATCATGACGATGCTGATTTCGGTGCCGTATCCGCAGACCGCTTCGGACGGAAATTCCTGGATTTATGCGGTGGAGACTTATCCAAAGACCGAGCTTTCCGGGGCAAAGACGAACGGAACGATTACGGTGACGAAGGAGTTTTATGATATCGAGGCAAATCAGACGTATTATTCCCCGGAGGACGAGGAGGTCATTTTTTTCGTGGGACTGTTTACGGATGAGGCGTGTACGCAGCGGGTGGAGGGTTCGATTGATCTGCCGCTCAGCTTTGTCAACAGCAGCTCGGCGTCTGCGACGTTTAAGGGCCTGACGACAGATCAGACCTATTACATCGCGGAGACGGACGGCAGCGGAAACGTCGTTACCAGCGTGACAAAGGATGGAACTATTTTTCAGGCTGCCTATCCGAACGGGCAGGCGGTGACGATCACGCAGGATCAGCCGGATGGCTCCATCACCTTCCGCAATACAACGGCCGGGATCCCGGAGCATTACTATTACGGCGGCACGCTGACGATCACGAAGAAAACGATGTTCGGCGAGGAGCCCTATGTCACGACAGGGACCTACTACGCCGGTATTTTCACGGACGCCGCATTTACCACGCTCGCCGGCGAAGTGGTGGAGCTGAAGCTGGAGGACGCGAGCAGTGTAAGCGTGGACGTCCGGATTCACATGGCGGACGACTCGGATGAGGTGACCTACTATGTCACCGAGACGGACAGCAAAGGGACGCCGCTCTCCAATGACGATAACCTTGGATTTACGTTCAAACTGAGCAAAGAAGGCGGAACAATCACCTTAAATAGCAAGAATCTGAAAGACGAGATCGTGATTACGAACGAATACGAGCAGGTCGAGACCCAGACCGAGCT
Source organism: Lachnospiraceae bacterium (assembly GCA_021199475.1). Classification (GTDB taxonomy): domain Bacteria; phylum Bacillota; class Clostridia; order Lachnospirales; family Lachnospiraceae; genus Choladousia. Next base: position 1,628 of record JAJQHZ010000153.1, on the reverse strand, counting down.
TAAAAAAGAGCCGGGCTCCGATTCCGATCCGGACGGCACAGATACAGACACGGATAAAGAGGCTGGGACGGAAGGAGCGACAGCTGGCTCATCGACGCCGCAGACGGGCGATGCTACGCCGCTGGTGCTGACCATCGCGGTCATGGCGGCAGCTTTGGCTCTGCTCATCCTGCTTGCGCAAATCCGCCGTGCGCAAAGCAGGAAGTAAAATCACAACTCTTTTTGCTCTTCTGTACCTGCTCTCTGAATACGCGGCGTATTTCGCGGTTGGGGATCGCCAGGCGGTAGGTCCCGTCCGCATTTCGCCCGCGCTGAGTCAGATATCCGGTGGTAAACAAAACGCTCCAGAGATTGTCTATTCCGCTGTAGATATCTTTATAGGTCAGCTCAAAGGAGAGGGGTTTGTCCACAGTTTTCCCTTCAGAAAGCATTTCCAGATCATAACGCGTGTTATCGCCGCCCATTTCTATAAATCGGTAAACCGTTTCATTTTCGCTCATATTTGCCCAATAGTTCTTCGGCTCCCGATCTGATGAAGCCAGAAGCTGCCGACACCAGTTGATGACATCCCATGGACAATAAATATCTGTAACACCAATGCGATATCCATCATACCAGTCTTTTGTAAGATTATAGTATTCGGAAAGCTCCAGATCGCCCAGCAGCAGCTTCACCTCCTGATCGGTAAAACCAAACCATTCATCACACACCTCATCTATCAGAGTATACATGGTTGGATTGTTTAAATCCGAGAAAAGACTCTCCTTGGAAACCCGCATACAGCCTGTCAAAACAGCAAAATGCAGAGCGGCATTTGATTTCAGCGCATATCCGAATATCTGCCGGATCAGCAGGGTCATTTGTCTGTAGTATCCGTTTTCGTAAGCTTTCTGAAGCGGTGCGTCATATTCATCAATCAGGATAATGACCTTTTTGTCATAGTGCTTGCTCAACAAATAAGACAAATCATAGAGGCTGCTGTCTAAGAGACCTTTCCCATTTATAAGCTCCAGAAAATCTTCTTTATCAAACGCATTCAGCCGGTCACTGTCCATAAGAAAAGAAAAACGTCTGGCTTCAGCACGGATTATTTTCCAGATATTTGCTCTGGCTTCTTCATACGATTCCCCATTTACCTGTTTCAGCGAGATGGCAATCACCGGAAACTGCCCCATATACTTTTCGCATAACTCCGTCTCTTTTGAAATGGTCAGTCCGTCAAACAGGCTCTTGTCTGTTCCGATTTCAAAAAAGCTCTGGAGCATGCTCATGTTAATGCTCTTGCCGAAGCGGCGCGGACGGGTAAAAAGATTCACTTCCCCCAGTTGTTTAACAGTTCCTTTATTAATCCTGTTTTATCTATATAGTAAAAGCCATTTGTTCGTATTTTCACAAAGCTATCGATCCCGATCGGCATATTCTTTTTACAGTTCACATTGCCACCTCTGCTTTCAAAACGATGGATTATAGGATACCTTTTAATAATTATAACGGTCCTTTTCGATTTGAGTATACCATATCTCTTCTGTGTTCACAAGTAAATAACGGAATCGCCATGGCAAATGCAAGCGGGAATGTTACTATTCACGGGGTGGGGATGAAGTTTAAGAACTATTGTGGTTTGTTGT
>JAJQHZ010000136.1 GCA_021199475.1 Lachnospiraceae bacterium | reverse complement strand
AGGAAGAGGGCTGAATCACGCTTTTGAGAGTTAAAAAGCGCGGGAAATTGACAATCGACGGTTTTCCTGTACCCGTCCATCATTCCGCTGACGCCCGGGCGGGCGTTTTACTTTTCCGTGATTGGGCTGATTTTGAATGATACGGAAATGATCGGGGAGAACCTGGTGATCTGCATTCATTCTCTGGTGGGGATCGGAATCGGGTTTGCGATTGTCTCGATTGTGATGCATTATTACCGGAGATACCGGTGGGCGCAGATGAGACGTGCTGGTCAGGGATAAGAATCATGATATTTCATAAAAATCACGGAGAAAAATGCAGCGATGCGCGTGTGCTGAAAAGAAAACCGTCATAACTCAGGAAAACCATGGGGAAGAGCAGCAATTCATGGGGACTGAAAAAGAGGGGCTTATAGGATCAGAAGGCTGCAGAAAAGTTAAAATTTGGAGAAAAGGGAGGGCGCGCAGGTGGGCGCGGTTCCGCTGACAGGAGTGAAGCGTGAGGAGGTCGGGGCCATCCGCTATCTGGCGACCGGCGCGGAGATTCCGACCATCAGCGACTGGGTCTACAGCAATTACCCGGACATTGTATTTGCACAGCTTGGCGGCGATCCGGTGCTGCCGGATCCGGTGGATACCGTAATTGAAGTGGTGCTGAAGGAATAAACCATAAACAGGAACCCACAACCTAGAAGCAGTGAATAGGCATGTGCGAAAAAGATACCGTAAAAAAGAAATCGAAAAAAAGATATCGAAATAAAGATATCGTAAAAAAGATATCATGAAAAAGGCTCCCGGAATTCGAATGAGGAATTCACGGGAGCCTTTGTTTCATTCATAATAAATCACTCGGATCTTCTTTACGCCGTCGATGGCGCGGATTTTTTCTATGACGGTCTCATCCGGCAGGGTGTCGCAGTCAATCAGCGTATAGGCAGCGTTGCCCCGGCTTTTGTTTGTCATGTTCGGGATATTGATGCCCTCCGCGGAAAGCAGGGAGGAGAAGCTCACGATCATGTTTGGCCGGTTCACATTCATGATGCAGATGCGGCAGGCGCATTTTTCCGGCGGCAGGGTGCAGCTCGGATAGTTGACGGAGTTGCGGATGCGGCCGGTCTCTATGAAGTCGCGCAGCTCGTCAACGGCCATCACCGCACAGTTGTCTTCGGACTCAGCGGTCGAGGCACCCAGATGCGGCGTGGCGATGACATTCGTCATGTGGCAGGTCTTCGGGTTCGGGAAATCCGTCATGTAACGGCGGATGCGGCCGGAAGCGAGTCCTTCGGCGATGTCGTCGTCATTTACCAGCAGATCACGGGCATAATTCAGGATGACAGTGCCGTCCTGCATCATGGAGATAGCTTCCTTATTGATCATGCCGCGCGTATCGTCCAGAAGCGGCACGTGCAGAGTGATGTAATTGCAATTCGCGTAGATGGCGCCCGGCGTTTCTACGATCCGAACCTGGCGGGAAAGGCGCAGCGCGCCGCTCACTGAGAGGTAGGGGTCATAGCCGATGACATGCATGCCGAGCGCGTCCGCCGCATTCGCCACTTCGATGCCGATCGCGCCCAGGCCGATGACGCCGAGCGTTTTTCCTTTCAGCTCTGTCCCGGCAAATTGCTTTTTGCTCTTTTCCATATCCTTTGAGATGGTTTCATCCTCACGGTTTTCCTGCACCCAGCGGATCCCTCCATCGATGTCCCGCGCCGCGAGCAGCATCCCGGCGAGCACCAGCTCCTTCACGCCGTTCGCGTTCGCACCGGGGGTATTGAAGACTAAGATGCCATTTTCCGTGCAGCGGTCCAGTGGAATGTTATTGACTCCGGCCCCGGCTCGCGCGATGGCGGTCAGGCTCTCCGGAAAGTCCAGCGAATGCATGTCCGCGCTGCGCACCAGCACAGCATCCGCTTCCTCCAGATTCTGCGTCAGCTCATAGTCACTTGTCAGATTGTTTGTTCCCATCTCGGAGATGGGATTCAGGCAGCAAATTTTTGTCATAATAGTCTCCTCGGCCTTTCCCTATAGTAAAAAATATCATATGTTCACAAATGAATAGTGTAGCACAGCAAAGAACGGAGCGCAAGCTGTGATTTTTGTCCAACAGTCCAGAACAGCATCAAAAAGGAAAAACAAACTGTCTTTTCTTTTCTCAAAGCTCCCGCAGAATGGTCAGCTCTTCCTCGCGGACCGGCGCGTTATACGCGTTCAGGGTTCCGAGGGCAATGGTTTTGCGCACCCCGTGGTAGTCACTTCCCCCGCTGATCAGCAGCCCGTATCCTTCGGCCTCCTTCCGGAGAAACTGCACCTGCTCTTTGTTATAGCGGGAATAATGGCATTCCAGAGCGCGGATTCCCTCCCCGATCAGAATCTGCAGCTGCGCTTCGAACTTCTCCGGTGTGAGCAGCTTTTCTCCTTCGCCTCCGAGCGGGTGTGCCCAGACGGGGATTCCTCCGGCGTGGAGAATGCCGGAGATAGCCGTGTGCGTTGAAATCCGGTCGGTTCCGTCTGTTTTGATTCCCCGAAAACAGTTGCGGATTACATCATCGCGGCTCGCTCCGATCCCTCTTTTTAACAGCAGATCTGCGAGGTGCGGCTTTCCGGGGCTTTTCTGGCTGTGCAGCCAGGTAAGCTCTTCATTTGTAAACTCTACCTGATACGTCTCGCGCAGATATGAGATCCTCTGCTCCAGCTTTGCCAGACGGAGGTCATTGCCCTCGCGGATGGCTGCCTGAAATTCCGGGTCATCCGCGTCATAGCGGTAGCCAAGGATGTGGCATTTGTAAAGCGGGGAGAGGCAGGAAAATTCGATGCCCTTTATGTAGCGCGGAACCGGTGCAGGGTGCGAAGCATGTGTGTCGCTGTCTGTATCACCTGATTCCGGGCGCAGACGTGATACCGACACGGCTGCCTCCATTTCCATCGCGCCGTCGATCGTGTCATGGTCTGTTATCGCGAACGTATCGATATTGGCTTTTTGAAGATGAGCCAACAGTTCAGGGATGGAATCCGAGCCATCTGAAGCATTGCTGTGCATATGCAGATCAATCATAGGAACTCCTCCTTACTTTTTCGCCTTTCTGCTATCTGCGTTCCGTCTGACGGGTGTGTTGGGCAGGCGCTGAAAATTCTATAGTTATTCTACACCATTATTATTTATTTTAAAATAAAAAATCGGTTATTCCGTTTAGCCTTGCGAAAGAAATCCGGGAATTTTAGCGTTACTATTCACGGGGTGGGGGATGAAGAAAGACTGAAATTTTGACTTTTCG
>JAJQHZ010000131.1 GCA_021199475.1 Lachnospiraceae bacterium | reverse complement strand
CACCAGCACACCGACTCCCCCAGAACCCCCCTCCGCCGTCGGCTTAGAGAGCGCCCCCCCACATATCAATCTGTTTAAAACAAAGACCGGCATGACGCCCACTGCTTATCGGGAAGGCTACCGCACGTTCCGGGAAATCGATCACGAATAACATGCATATGGACAGTTTCATTTATAAAGAAAAAGAGGAAGCCCAGAGATACATCAGGCTTCCTCTTTCTATTCTTTTCACGCAGGTATGTCTCAGGCTCCCAGCAGCCAGTTATACATCTCCTCGTATTTCCGTGCAGAGCTGTTCCAGGAGAAATCCACCGCCATGCCGCGGTCAACCATCTTGTTCCACTCGCGCTTCTTGTTATGATAGAGTGCCATTGCGCGCTGAAGTGTGAAATACATCTCATGCGCATTGTAATTGGCGAAGCTGAATCCGGTACCGGTGCTCTCGTACTCATTGTATGGCTCCACGGTATCCTTCAGGCCGCCTGTCTCACGCACAATCGGGACTGTGCCGTAGCGAAGGCTGATGATCTGAGAGAGCCCGCACGGCTCAAACAGGGACGGCATCAGGAACGCATCGCAGGCCGCGTAAATCTTGTGGGAAAGTGCCTCGGAGTAGAAAATATTCGCAGATACCTTGCCCTGATATTTCCATGCAAAGTGGCGGAACATATTCTCATACTTTTCCTCGCCGGTGCCCAGAACCACGATCTGAATGTCATTCTGGCACATCTCATCCATCATATGTGCAATCAGGTCGAAGCCCTTCTGATCCGTCAGGCGGGAAACAATGCCCACCATAAAGCGCGAATCATTCTGCTCCAGTCCGAGCTCACGCTGCAGCGCCCGCTTGTTCTTAATCTTTTCCTTGCGGAAATTCTTTGCGTTGAAATGATGATCAATCAGTGGGTCGGTCTCCGGATTCCACACATCATAATCAATCCCGTTCACGATGCCGCGCAGGTCATTCGCGCGCGCCCGCATCAGGCCGTCCAGACGCTCGCCATAGAACGGCTGCTTGATCTCCTCCGCGTAGGTGTCGCTCACCGTCGTGATCGCGTCCGCGTACACGATCCCGCCTTTCAGATAATTGGCATCGCCATATGCCTCCAGCTTATCCGGGGTAAAATAGTACGCCGGAAGTCCTGTGATATCGCGAACCGTCTTCACATCCCAGACACCCTGGAACTTCAGATTGTGGATTGTGATAACGGACTTGATGCCGCGGTAGAAATCGCCGTCCTGGAAACGGTCCTTAAGCATGACCGGAATCAGGCCGGTCTGCCAGTCATGGCAGTGCACGATATCCGGACGAAATCCGATCGACGGAAGCGCTGAGAGAGCTGCCTTCGAGAAAAACGCGAACTTCTCAATGTCCTGATAGATGTTCCCGTACGGCTTCGGCCCGGAAAAATAATATTCGTTATCAATAAAATAAAAGTGTACGCCATCGAGCTCCATATGCAGGATACCTACATACTGCGACCTCCACGAAAGGTTCATATAAAAGTGCGTGACATACTCCAGCCTGTTCTTCCACTCTTCCGCCATGCACTGATATTTCGGAAGAATCACCCGGCAGTCAAATTCTTCCTTATTATAATATTTGGGAAGAGATCCCGCTACATCCGCAAGACCGCCAGTCTTAATAAATGGCGTTGCCTCTGATGTAACAAATAAAATGTTTTTCATTACCTGACCCTCCAACTACAATCGTCCGGACTCATCCTTCTTTGCTCTCAACAAACTGCTTCAGCTCATCCACGGAAATCTTCTTCGCCTTGATAATCTTCATGACTTCTTTCATCTGTGCTTCTTCTTCCGCTTTTTTCTGAGCCGCTGCCAGACTATCCAGTTCCTTCTGCAGCTCCTCCTTTTCGTCAGACAGAGCCGCAATCTTATTCGCATAACCTGTGATCTTTTCGTCGATCGCAGCGATTTTTGCATTGATCACCTCTGTTTTGGATCTTCTTTCACGCGCCACTGTAACGTCCTCCTTCAAATTATAATTGTGCAAACTACTTTCGTCTGCTGCCGCGCCGACCGCCAAACGGCGGAATCATACGTCTCAGGCGCAACGATATCCAGATAAAATTATAGAGCAAAACGCACAAATTGTAAAGACACATATTTTCATTTTCGAAAACAGGCCTTTTGAAAACAGGATTTACAAATCCGGCACCAAATTTGTCATCTCTTGCTGCATTTATCGATACCGCTCCACAATCGCCTTCATCCGGGGAAGCTTCTGCTCCATATCCGCCACAAGCTTCAGCTGCGTGCGGGCCCGGTCCAGATTGTGTCCCTCCCGGTGGATTTTAAAATAATGATCTCCCTCGAGGTAGTCGGTCAGGAAACGGATGCCGCATTCAAACGTCATCAGGATGGCTCCCATCGGAAGCAGATCCAGCTCCGCATCCGTCAGAGAACCGGCGCATCCTTCAATATATCCCTTCACATAAACCTCAAACAAATGCAGACTGCATGAGACTTTCTCCAGATCCTTCTCATCCTCTGCAGCCGTACTGGCGCCAAACCGGATGGAATCTCCGAAATCATACAGGGACAGCCCCGGCATTACCGTGTCCAGATCCACAACACAGATGGCCTTCCCGGACTCATTGTCAATCATAACGTTATTCAGCTTTGTGTCATTGTGCGTCACCCGCAGCGGAAGCGTACCGTCCGCAAGACGGTCCGTCAGAACATGCGTGAGCTCACGGCGGCTCTGGATAAACTGAATCTCTTCCGATACCCCTGCGGCCCGTCCGCACACATCCGCGGCAAGCGCCTCCTCAAACCTGCGGAACCGATCCGGTGTATTATGGAAATCCCGAATCGTCTCATGGAGCGTTTCAGCCGGGTAATCCGACAACAGCCACTGAAAATGACCGAACGCCACCGCACTCTGGTAAAAATCATCGTCCTTCTCTACCAGGTCATAGCTTGTTGAATTCTCAATAAAAAGATAAGCACGCCAGTACTCTCCATCCGAATCAATCAGATAAGGAACCCCTTCCCGCGTGCTGATCAGGTTCAGAGCCTCGCGATCCACATCACCGCCATTTGCCGCAATCTTCTTTTTCAGCCACTCCGTCACCCGGCAAACATTCTCCATCAGTTCCACCGGTTTCGTAAACACGCTCCGGTTCATTTTCTGAAGGACATAGTGTTTCAAATCGCGCTGTTCCGTATCATCTGCCACGCGGCAGCCAATGCGGTAGGTATCATTAATGTGTCCGGTTCCAAATGGGATACACTCCACGATCTCTCCCTCGAAAGGGAACTGCGCGGCAATTTCATATATTTTCTGCTGTACCATTTTTACTTTTACCTCCGTCTTTATGGGAAACAATTTCTATTTTCGAATTTAAAAATCCGCCGGATAAATTCCCTCATCCTTCATCTTCTGCAGCGCAGCCATCAGCACCGGCTTATCTTCCTTATAAGTCACCCCATACCATTTATCCGGGGATTTCATCACCTTCACCGTCACTTTTCCCTCAGAGAGGAGCTCATCCACGACAAACGGGAGAAAATACTCGCATTTGAGCGGATTTTTCTCCAGATTTTCATCGAGGAAGGTCCGGAACTTCTCCTTCAGCCGCACCAGAATATCCCCGGAAAATCCCCACATATTCAGAGAAACCGTCGTATCCGCCGGAAGCGGCGTCCAGGTCGCCCCGCCGTCCTCCGTATATGCGATTCCGTCGCCGTGGTGTTCAATGCAGGTGCGCTCCGTAATGGTTTTCAGACAGCCATTCCCATCCGTCCCGCACACGCCGCGCGCCACCGAACCATTTTCCGTCAGCGTATTATCCAGACGATAGCCAACCATCATATATCTGCCGATGCTTTCCGCAGCCGAATCAGCTGCGTTTTCCGTCCGCGCGGAGGCATCCCCATTGTCTCCCGGAACAGAAGAAACCTGTTCACGATGCCTTCCATCCCTGTCTCCCTGCATCAGGAAATCATATGCCAGCTGGAACGCATGTGTCCCATAATAATCATCCGCATTAATCACCACAAGCGGGCCATCCACCTCATCGATGCAGGAAAGCACCGCATGGCCGGTCCCCCAGGGCTTTACGCGTCCCTCCGGAACCGAATATCCATCCGGAAGATTCGTCAACTCCTGATAAACATAGCTCACCTTGATCTGATTGCTGAGCCGATCGCCGATCGCGGCGCGAAAGTCCGCCTCGTTTTCCCTTTTGATAATAAAAATCACCTTTTCGAACCCCGCCCGAACCGCATCGTAGATGGAAAAATCCATAATAATATGTCCCTGCGGATCGACCGGGTCAATCTGCTTCAGGCCGCCATAACGGCTGCCCATGCCCGCCGCCATCACTACCAAAACCGGCTTTTTCATACGCTTTGTTCTCCTCTTTCCTTCCATTTTTCTTAATGATTCTCATCGATATTTTTCAGGTTCTATCATATATTTCACAACTATGCAATATATCCGGCTGCTCTGGTTCGCCCCGGCGTATACAGATCGCCGCACAATAGTCCTCATTTCCGCTGATACTGTACTCCACAAATTCATAGCCTGCATTGTCAAATTGTTGTGTAACAGAAATGAGAGAATCCCTTCTTTCCGGCAGCACGGCTCCATCCTCCGTCTCCAGGCCATCCGGCATACAAATCATTCCTATGGGCATGGATTCAGTCCGGTCTTTTTCCGGCGCGGCAATGATTTCAGGATTCGCTCCATCGCGTTCCTCTTCCCGGGCAATATCCTCTCCGCGCTTATCTCTGATGGTAAAACAAAACGAATCGAGCGGCAGATGCAATCCCTGTCCGGTCGCCTTCAGAAAGCTTTCCTTCAGCGTCCAGATTCGGTAAAAGCGATCCTCCCGCTCCTTTTCTTCTGCGGCAGCGAGCATCCAGTCCGCCTCTCTGGCGCAGAAAAAGCGCCTGGCCAGTGCCTCATTCGCCCGCTTCCGAAGCTCAATATCACAGCCGACTTCTCTGTCTGCAAACACTGCAAGCGCTGCGTTCCCAGAATGAGAAAGATTAAAATGAATCTCCGGGAAATCAGGAAAATACGGTTTCCCATACTCTCCTTTGCAGACATGCACCCTTGCCTCGCGCAGACCGTAGGTGCGAAGTCCTTCATCCAGAAGGATTCCTGCTGCCAGGGAGAGCCTTTTATCCTGCGGCATACGGATCCGGTCGATCATCTCCCGTCTCCCGGCCGATCGTTCCTGATAGTATTGATCAAAGCACTCCGGATTCTCCAGCGGCCGGGTTGTCATCATAAACACTTTTATCTGATTTGTCATTTCAGCATTTTCGAACAGACCGCCCCGGTCTTCCTTTCATTTGATTTTTGATTATACTCCATTTAAAGCAAACCCGCAAGAACCATATGATGATTTGAGTGACAAAAGGGTATAATCCTGCGGATTGCCCGGCTCTGTGCTCACAAAAGCGGATACCATCAGGCATCCGCTCCGCATATTTCATCAATTTTCTGAAGCTCTTCCTCCGTGAATCCCGTATGCTCCGCGGCGGAGATATTCTCTGCAATCCTTCTTCTTTTTCTATACTGTATTTCTTAAGATTGTTTATGATTCTTTCACTTTCCTTTCACACAAATTCCACATCCGGTTGTTATAGTAACACCATCAAGCGGAGCCACCCGGGCGGTTGCAAAATTCAGATCATTCGGACTGGCTTCTACAAAAAACGTTCCCCGTCACTACTGACAGAGGGGTTAAAATATATCTTCCTATTCTTTCTTCCCGGACATCTCTTTCACAGATGTCCGTTTTTTATGCGCAGGGGCGCGTAAGGTGTTTTGTGGCTTACGCCACACGCGCCCCGCGCGGCAGATAGGGTGAGAGGACTCCCCCTATCCGATTTGGCAAAGCCTCCTAGTCCCACCCGGTCTGTGATTCGGATTCCGGATTCTGGCGGTCCATATCGGTATTCCATATACGTTCTGCCGGTTTTACCCCACCTTCCGGTGCATCACATCGCCCTTCTCACAGCGGTTCCCCCACCCATCGATGAGGGTGCCGTCCCGGTAGACGCAGATGATTTCACATTTGTTGGAGCAGCGGCCGCATTTGGCTTCACGGGTCTTGAATTCCACATCCTCGATAGAAAAATCAAATTCCCTGCGGACACTGCCGCTCTTTGCGAGGATAGCGGCTCCGATGGCGCCCATCAGATGGCCGTTCTCATCCACGCGGATCTCACAGTGCAATGCTTTCTCAAACGCTTTGACAACGCCGATATTTTTGCTGACACCGCCCTGAAAAACGACCGGGGAGACGATGCGCTTGCCCTTACCGACGTTGTTCAGATAATTAGCCACCACCGCCTGACAGAGCCCGGCGACGATGTCCTCTTTGGAGTGTCCCATCTGAATCTTGTGCACGAGATCAGACTCCGCAAACACCGTACAGCGGGCCTCGATCTGGGTTGGATTCTTAGACCTGAGTGCAATCTCACCCATGTCCTCGACATCAATCCCCAGCCGCCTGGACTGACTGGACAAAAAAGAACCAGTCCCGGCCGCACAGAGCGTATTCATCGCATAATCCACCGCCACACCATTTTCCACCAGAATGATTTTGGAATCCTGCCCGCCGATTTCCAGAATCGTGCGCGTCTCCGGATAATAAGAGGTCGTGCCGACTGCGTGCGCGGTAATCTCGTTTTTCACCATGGTCGCTCCGGTAATCGTACCGGCCAGACGGCGCGCACTGCCGGTCGTACCGGTCGCCACAATCCGGTAGGCCTCTTTATCAAACTGCTGCTCCAGAAGGCCCACCAGCTGTTTTACCGCGCCGATCGGGTTGCCCTCCGTCCATATGTAAGCGCTGGAGAGAATTTCCTTCTCATCGTTTAAAATCACGCCCTTCGTGGAAATCGAGCCGACATCAATTCCAAGATACGCGTCCTTTTTCTTCTTCGAATCGCTCATCGAATTACCTTCTTTCTCATGCTCAGCATATCATAAAAGGCTTCCAGCCTGGTCATCAGTCCTGTATCGCTGGCCTGAGAATCGTAGGTCAGGTACAGGATGGGGATTTTATAATCCGCACCAATGTTCTGGAGCACCGGCATCACATCAATCTCCGGCGTGCACCCGGCGGATTTCACGTGGATAATCCCGTCAAAGCCGCGCTCAGCATAGTCACGCGCGCACCAGATATTTGCCGTGGAGGTCGGCCCCATCTCATAGCGGCAGAGATCGCGGATGCGCACATTCAGATTCTTCTCCCCGCTGTAGTGCAGATTGCGGTGGGAAAGGTTCATCCAGCGATGCACCTCCACACCCATATCAGCAAGCTTCTGCTCCAGCTCCAGGTTCGAAAAGTCATCCTGGACCGTAAAATATTCGCCGATCAGCCCGACCCGCAGCGGTTCCTCTTTTTTCAGCGGAATCTCATGGAACGCACTCTTCACACGCTGGTGCGCTGCCTCAATGTCCCCTCTGGAAGCCACCCGGTCCAGGTCATTATAAAACTGATTCAGCGCCTTTCGGTACGCGCCCTTCGTGAGCTCAAAGCCGCAGTTTTGGTAGTACAGCTCCTCCACTTCGTCTATGTACTCGACCATTTTGATCATTTCCATACCGGCAACGGTGGCCTTGGCAACGTGCGGCTTCGGGCACATCCGTTTGACTACCTTCAGGTAATCCCGGCTCTTTCCGGTCGTGTATTCCGCCATATTGATAAAATCAAACTCATATCCCAGATCGCGGAGAATCTGCTCCTGCAGCTCGCCATAATACCCCAGGCGGCAGTAGCCGAAAAACATCAGCAGTGTATCCGCCCCGCACTCCAGCGCTTCAATCAGGCTGCCGAGCGTTGTTTTAAACGGCGTGCAGACCGTATCCGGACTATACTGACTTCCAATATCCAGCGTCTTTCTCGTCATCCGCGGCTGCATGATATACTGCTGCTCGAGACCGGCCTCGACAAAATATTTCACAGCATAATTATATCTGGCAGCAATCGGAAACGCTATCTTTTTCTTATTACTATTGGTTAAATCTTCCTTTGCCATCAGTGAATCACTCCAAATATACGCATACAATCACGTATTTTTATGAAAATTAAGGATGTCCACAAAGCTCTCCAGGCGTGTCTCCACACCCGCCATCCCGCTCTGTCCGTCCAGCATCAGATTCAAGATCGGTGTGCCGTCATTTCTGCGGATGATCATATCGTTCGTCATTGCGTCCGGTCCGCACGGAAACACCGACAGAAGAATGATCCCGTCCACCCGCTTCCGGTTCTCATAAATTCCGCCGGCAATCTCCCGGCTGATCTCCCAGCGCATGGTCGGCGACAGCCGGGAGCCCTGCTTCAGAGCATTCTTCCGATCCATTACATCCGCCCGGAGCACCGTGACTTGCGCACTTTTCAGAAAATCCGTGACCGGCTTGCCGATATACGCGTCATTTTCCACATAGCTGTGACCGGCGATCATTACCTTCAGGCCATCCTGTTTATACAGCGCTTCCTGCCGCTTCACCTGATTTTTCCAGTCCTCAGCTTCCGCCTTTTTTGCTTTTTTATAAGCCTTCGATGCTGCCTTTTTTCCAAACCCCAGCTCTGCCGCCATCGAAACAAACGCGGACTCCTCGTCGAGTCCGTGCGTCACATCAATATTATAAGAAAGGAACTTCTGCCCCGTCCTTCGGAACAGATTGCCGCAGATGTCAAACAGTCCCTCGAAGGTCGTGCACATATATCTGCGAATTCCAAAATTGCTGATGCGCGGCACCAGGATATAGTCACAGTTCCCAACCAGCTTTTCTACATGTCCGAGATAAATCTTGACGGAAAGGCACATCTCATCAATGGCAATCGCCGTCCCCCGGTTCAGCGTCTCCAGCGTCGTGGGCGGACTGACCAGCAGATCTGTCCCAAGCTCCGTAAAAAAGGTCTTCCAGAGTACCCGGTACCGGTCATACAGCAACGCCCGCGGCAGACCAATGATTAACTTACGCCCGGCGGCGCCGGCGCTTTTTTTATCAGGCAAATCTCTCACCTCTTCTTCTCTGTGTGCAACAAGTGCCCTGCTTTTCATTCATGATATGTCCGTACCCGCACTGCGAGTATGGGTGAAGACCGCGCCCCTCGCAAAGCGATTTCTGTTGCACGGTTTCCTTTAAAATCGCTGCTGAAACTCTTCCGATTCCGGTCAGCGCAAAAACGCATCATACCATTTCATAATCGAATGATCATCATTCTGATATAAATTATCTCCAAAAATATAATCCAGAATTTCCTCCTGCGCACAGGTCAGTTCATCTCTGCGATTCGCATTCTTCGGATCCTGCTTTGTGTAGCCAAGCATCTCAATTGCATGAACACAAAACTGAGCGGCCCCCAGCCGGTCATTATTATTCTTCCGGCGGATTGCCCTTGCAACCTCACTCCCGGCATTGCCAATCTGCTCTCCGATTGGCATATCCCACCATTTTATCGAATCAGCCATCGTTCCACTACCTTTTCAATCTTTTCTCTCGCAGCCGGATCTGCCACATATCTTCCCGCCCTTGGAAAACCAGCTTCTCTATTACGAGGCGGGTTGATCAAAGAGTCGTATTCAATTTCTCCATCATCCAGTATATTAATCCCGTATAAGTCCTTCTGATCAGACCCCTGATCCAGCAAATAGGATTCCAAATCCGCATGCAGCTCTGCATTCACAGCAATCAGTCCCCGTCCGACATCAACCACACACTTCATCATATCATCGAAAAAAGTGTTTCGCTCGATCTTCATCAGCTCACTGACCGTGACCTGCCTTTCTAACACCAGCATTAAAACTCCCCTTTCTGATTAATATAATGTTATTTATTCTAACACAAGAATTCAGACATCACAAGTGTTAAAATAATCCTGCGTGCGGGCGTCACGCTCTAGCTGTTTTCCGTTAGTGATTCTGCTGCAAACGCAATATTCAGCGCCTCAGAAATCGTATAGCTTAAATATTTCACGGTCTCATCGATGTCTTTTGGCGTCACAAACATGGTATTCAGGTGTGGAGAAATCAGCTCCTGGATCATTTCATGTTTTTCCGCGTAGCTGAGCGTGCCCAGCGTGCCGCCCAGCATCTGCATATGGTCGGAGCGGTCCATTTCTTCCACCAGCTCCTCCATCGTGTCGTTCACAATCGTCGCCGCGTCAACAACAGTCGGCACTCCGATTGCGATTACCGGCACACCAAGCGTTTCTTCATTGATCGCATCGCGGTGATTGCCAACGCCGGAGCCGGGATTGATACCGGTATCCGTAATCTGGATCGTGCGGTTCAGACGCTTCGTGCTGCGGGCGGCAAGCGCGTCGATGGCAATGACCAGCCCCGGCTTCGTCTCCTCCACCACACCGCGGATGATTTCCAGCGTTTCCATACCCGTCTGAGCCATCACGCCCGGAACAATCGCGCTGATCTCCCCGGCGGTCTCCATCCCGGCCGGCATCCGTCCATATTCCTTAATCATATGCCTGGTAATCTGAAGATTGTTTACAACATCCGGCCCGAGTGCGTCCGGCGTCACCTCCCGGTTGCCCAGTCCGACCACCAGCACCGAATCTTTCCGCCCTCCAATCATGTGATCCAGCCGCTTCGCCAGCTCCTCCGAGATTTCCCTGTGATAATCCTCATCCGGTGTCGACATGTTGGGCGCCTCAATTGTCACATAGGTTCCCACCGGTTTCCCCATCGCCTTCGCCCCATTTTCTGTCTCAATCGTCACGGTCGTCGTGTAAATCTCCCGCTCCTCATCTGCCTCTTCCGCAACATTTACCCCGCGAATCCGCGCGTCAAAGCTTTCCTTCGCCTCCAGCGCCAGATCCGTCCGTACCTGAAATTTGCCCAGCATTCTTCGTCTCTCCTTGTTTTCTCTATAGTGATAATACCAGGAACCCACTCACAAGCTTCTGATGGTATCGAAATGCCGGAAATTCTTTCTCCCCGGCATCCTGTGATGATTCATGCTTCGAACTATAGAATTTCCATACTTCCGCATTTTTATAACCATTTCTGTTCGAAAGACACAAGACTCCTTTCGCGGCCGTGATCGAGTAGGAGGCGACTTGTCGGCTCCTACTCGCCCGCGCGGGCCGGGTGCAATGTCATAAGGATTGCCGACGAAGTCGGAGGATTCCTTATGACGTGGGCTTTAGCCGCAATACTCCTTGCCCGGCCCTGCGCATAAAAGCAGCCCGGACAGGAGTTTTCTCCCACCCGGGCCTCTAATTCTGTTATAGATTTCATCTTCCGGCGCAATGTCCCGCCGCTCTTCGACTGTTTTGCCTCGTCTACAGATTCGTATACCCCATCAGGTACGCGTCGACCTCCTTCGCGGCGTCGCGTCCTTCCCGGATGGCCCAGACCACCAGAGACTGGCCGCGGTGCATATCGCCCGCCGTGAAGACCTTCGGCACGCTGGATGCAAATTTGCCCGGCGCGGTCTGCACGTTTGTGCGCGGATTCAGGTCAACCTTAAACGCATCTGTGACATACTTCTGCGCTCCGAGGAAGCCCGCCGCGATCAGGACGAGATCCGCTTTGACCGTCTTCTCGCTGCCCTCAATCGGCACCATCATCATGCGGCCGGTCTTCTCATCCTTTTTGCTCTCCAGGCTGACCAGAACCGCCTTCGTCAGCTCGCCCTTTTTGTTCATAACAAACTCTTTGACCGTCGTCGTGTAAATACGCGGGTCATGCCCATACAGGGCGATGGCCTCCTGCTGGCCATAATCGGTCTTGCAGACGCGCGGCCATACCGGCCACGGGTTATTCGCCGCACGGGTATCCGGCAGCTTCGGCATCATCTCCAGCTGCGTCACAGACGCCGCGCCTAAGCGGATGGAGGTGCCGACACAATCGTTTCCGGTGTCGCCGCCGCCGATGAC
Source organism: Lachnospiraceae bacterium (assembly GCA_021199475.1). Taxonomy (GTDB): domain Bacteria; phylum Bacillota; class Clostridia; order Lachnospirales; family Lachnospiraceae; genus Choladousia. Next base: position 9,111 of record JAJQHZ010000131.1, on the reverse strand, counting down.
GATGACATGCTTGCCTTTTGCGGAGATGAATTTTTTATCCGCAAAATTCGAGTCGAGAAGACTCTTGGTCGTCGCCTTGAGGAAATCGACCGCGAAGTAGATACCTTTGGCCTCGCGGCCCGGTGCATTGATATCGCGCGGATTGGAGGCGCCGCAGCAAAGGACGATCGCGTCATATTCCTTTTTCAGATCCTCCGCACTCACGTTCTCACCGACATTCGCGTTGGTAATAAAGGTGATGCCTTCCGCTTCCATCAGCGCGACCCGGCGGTCGATCACAGATTTATCCAGCTTCATATTCGGAATGCCGTAGCGGAGCAGGCCGCCGATCCGGTCATTACGCTCATAGACCGTCACAAGATGGCCGCGCTTGTTGAGCTGCATCGCCGTCGCGAGTCCGGACGGACCGCTTCCGATGACCGCCACCTTCTTGCCGGTGCGCACCTCCGGCGGATTTGGCTTTACCAGCCCGGTCGCAAACGCATTCTCAATAATAGCGCGCTCGTTCGCCTTGGAGGCCACCGGATCGGTATCCAGATTGCAGGTGCAGGCCGCCTCACAGAGGGCCGGACATACCCGGGAGGTAAATTCCGGGAAACAGTTTGTTTTTGTCAGACGGTAATATGCTTCCTCCCAATTGCCATGATACACCAGGTCGTTCCACTCCGGCACGAGGTTGTTCAGCGGACAGCCGGAGGCCATGCCGCCGATCATCATGCCCGCCTGACAGAACGGTACGCCGCACGCCATACACCGGGCTCCCTGCTGCCTCTGCTTCTCGAGCGGCAGCGGGGTATGAAATTCATTGAAATTCAGAACACGCTCCTTCGGCGCAGTTTCAGTGTCGTTTTCCCTTTTATACTCTAAAAATCCAGTTGGTTTTCCCACGATTCGCGCCCCCTTTACTCAGCCTGTCCTTCGGTGATGGAATAGAATGCCTCAATCTGAGCCTGTTCGCTGCTTAAGCCCTTCTCCTCCATCTGCACAATCGCCATCTGCATCTGCTTGAACTCGTGCGGGATGATTTTCTTGAACTTCGGCAGATACGCGCCGAAATCATCCAGAATCTGTTTCCCCTTCTTTGAGTTCGTGTATTTCACATGTTCATTGATGATCTCTTTGAGCTCCTGCACATCGTACTTTGAGGTGATCCGCTCAATCGAAACCATGTTCTTGTTCACCTTAGTATACAGATTGCTGTCCTCATCGAGCACATAAGCAATCCCGCCGCTCATGCCGGCCGCAAAGTTCTTTCCGACCTTGCCGAGAATCACCGCGCGTCCGCCCGTCATGTACTCGCAGCCGTGGTCGCCCACGCCCTCTACGACGGTAACCGCACCGGAATTGCGCACACAGAACCGCTCGCCCGCGACACCGTTGATATAAGCGCTGCCGCTGGTCGCTCCGTAGAGCGCCACATTTCCAATGATGATATTTTCATCTTCCTTAAAGTTCACGCCTGCCGGCGGATATACAATCAGCTTGCCGCCGGAAAGGCCCTTGCCAAAGTAGTCGTTGCTGTCGCCGACCAGCTCCAGCGTCAGTCCCTTCGGGATGAAGGCGCCGAAGCTCTGTCCGCCCGCACCGTGGCATTTGATGGTATAGGTATCCTCCTCGAGGCCCTCCGGATAGCGCCGGGTGATCTCGGAACCGAAAATCGTACCGAATGCGCGGTCTACATTGGAGACATCGAGCTCCACGCTCCGCTTCTGTCCCTGCTCGAGCGCGGCTCCCAGCTTCGCCATCAGCACCGTCTCATCCTTGGTCTGGTTCAGCTTGAAATCAAATACCTGGTCCGGATCAAAGGTGACCTTCTGTCCGCCGCCCGCGTACGGGTTGTTTAAAATATTGCTCAGGTCGATCAGGTCTGCCCGCGGGTTCGTGCAATGCTCCTTCTTTTTGAGCAAATCGCTGCGGCCTACCATCTCATCGATCGTGCGGAAGCCGAGCTTTGCCATATATTCCCGCAGATCCTGCGCGATAAAACGCATAAAGTTTACAACATATTCCGGCTTGCCGCGGAAACGCTTGCGCAGCTCCGGATTCTGAGTCGCCACGCCGACCGGGCAGGTATCCAGATTGCAGACACGCATCATCACACAGCCCATCGATACCAGAGGTCCGGTCGCAAAGCCGAATTCCTCCGCGCCGAGCATAATCGCCATCGCCACGTCGCGGCCGCTCATCAGCTTGCCGTCCGTCTCAATGCGGACCTTATTTCGAAGGCCGTTCATCAAAAGCGTCTGGTGCGTCTCTGCCAGTCCGAGCTCCCACGGAAGTCCCGCGTGATGGATGGAACTGCGCGGCGCCGCGCCGGTGCCGCCGTCATAGCCGGAAATCAGGATGACCTGCGCCCCGGCCTTCGCCACACCTGCTGCGACCGTGCCAACGCCCGCCTCGGACACCAGCTTCACGGAAATATCCGCCTGGCTGTTCGCGTTTTTCAAATCATAAATCAGCTGCGCCAGGTCCTCGATCGAATAAATGTCGTGATGAGGCGGCGGAGAAATCAGGCTGACGCCCGGCGTTGAATGTCTGGTCTTCGCAATCCACGGATATACCTTTTTGCCCGGAAGATGACCGCCCTCACCAGGCTTCGCGCCCTGCGCCATCTTAATCTGGATTTCCTTCGCGCTGACCAGATAACGGCTGGTGACGCCGAACCGTCCGGAAGCCACCTGCTTGATGGCCGAGCAGCGGTTTTTCCCGTCCGGTCCGATGACCAGACGCTCCAGACTCTCGCCGCCCTCACCGGTGTTGGATTTGCCGTGCAGCATATTCATCGCAATCGCCAGCGTCTCATGCGCCTCCTGCGAAATCGAGCCGTAGGACATTGCTCCGGTCTTGAAGCGCGTCACAATCGAATCCACACTCTCAACCTCATCGATTGGCACACCTTTTTCCGGATAAATGAAGTCCATCGTGTTGCGGATGCAGCCCGACTCCTCCTGGTTGACCATATCCGTAAATTCCTTGAACATCTGATAATTACCGGTGCGCGTCGACTCCTGCAGCAGATGGATCGTGCAAGGATTGTAGCGGTGATGCTCGCCGCCGCTCCTGGATTTGTGCCAGCCCATGCTGTCCAGTGTCAGATCCTCCCGCAGCCCCAGCGGGTCAAATGCTTTCGAATGACGGTAATCAATGTCGTCCTCGATATCCTTCAGCGTGATACCGCCGATACGGCTCACAGTATTGGTAAAGTATTTTTCAATAACCTCCTGGCTGATGCCGATCGCCTCAAAAATCTGCGAGCCCTGATAGGACTGAATCGTGGAAATACCCATCTTGGATGCAATCTTAACAATACCGTTGATAATCGCGTTCGTGTAGTCCTCTACCGCTGCGTAATAATCCTTTTCCAGCATATCCGAATCAATCAGCTGATGAATGGTATCCAGCGCCAGATACGGGTTAATTGCACTCGCGCCATAGCCGAGCAGCGTCGCAAAATGATGCACCTCTCTGGGCTCGCCGGTCTCCAGAATCACCGCGATGGAGGTCTTCCGCTTCGTGTTGACCAGATACTGGTTCACGGCCGAGGTCGCCAGCAGAGACGGGATTGGCACGCGGAACTCGTCCACGCCCTTGTCGCTTAAGATCAGAATGTTCGCCCCGTCCCGGAACGCACGGTCCACCTCAAGAAACAGGTGATCGATTGCCTTTTCCAGACCGGTATTTTTATAATAAGTGATGGATACCTCCGCCACCTTGAATCCCGGCACCTTCATATTCTTAATCTTCATCATATCGGTATTCGACAGAATCGGATTCTGAATCTGCAGCACCTGGCAGTTCTCCGGATGCTCTTCAAGCAGGTTGCCCTCCACGCCGACGTAGACCGTCTTGGAGGTCACGACCTTCTCGCGGATGGCATCAATGGGCGGGTTTGTTACCTGCGCGAACAGCTGCTTGAAATAATTAAACAGCGGCTGGTGTTTGCTGGAAAGCACGGCCAGCGGTGTGTCAATGCCCATTGCGCTGATGCCCTCCCCGCCGGTTTCCGCCATATTTTTAATCGATGTGCGGTACTCCTCATAGCTGTAGCCAAACGTCTTCATCAGGCGCATCCGCATCTCATCGGAATAGGTCTCGACCTTTTTGTTCGGAATCTTCAGGTCCTTGAGCGCAACCAGATGGCGGTCCAGCCACTCGCCGTAGGGCTGCCGGTCCGCGTAGCGGCTCTTCAGCTCCTCGTCGTCTACCAGGCGGCCTGCCACGGTGTCCACCAGCAGCATCTTGCCCGGATGCAGACGCTCCTTCTGCACGATTTTTTCCGGCGGAATGTCCAGCACGCCGACCTCAGAGGACAGGATCACATATCCATCCGATGTCACATAATACCGGGAAGGACGCAGACCGTTGCGGTCCAGCACCGCGCCCATGATGTCACCATCAGAAAACAGAATCGAGGCCGGGCCGTCCCACGGCTCCATCATCGTCGCGTAATAATGATAAAAGTCCTTTTTCTTCTGAGACATCACTGCGTTGTTCGCCCACGGCTCCGGAATCGTGATCATAACCGCCAGCGGCAGATCCATCCCGTTCATGGTCAGAAACTCCAGCGTATTGTCCAGCATCGCCGAGTCGGAGCCCTTCGCGTTGATCACCGGAAGGACCTTATGCATATCCTCTTCCATATAGCTGGACGACATCGTCTCCTCGCGCGCCAGCATCTTGTCCGCATTGCCGCGGATCGTATTGATCTCGCCATTGTGCACCATCAGCCGGTACGGATGCGCCCGCTCCCAGCTCGGGTTCGTGTTCGTGCTGAACCGGGAGTGCACGATCGCAATCGCCGACTCATAGTCCTCACTCTGCAGATCCGTAAAGAAGGTGCGCAGCTGGCCAACCAGGAACATCCCCTTATAAATAATCGTCCGGCTGGAAAGTGATACGACATACGTCGTCTCGTTGGACTGTTCAAAAATCCGGCGCACGATGTACAAGCGGCGGTCAAACGCCAGCCCTTTTTCCACGTCCTTCGGCCGCTCGACGAAGCCCTGCTCGATGTACGGCATCTTCTCCAGAGCCTTGTGCCCGAGCACCTGCGGTGCAGTCGGCACCTTCCTCCAGCCGAGGAATTTCAGTCCTTCCTTTTTCACAATGCTCTCGAACATCTTCTTCGCCTGATTGCGCTGCAGGTCATCCTGCGGGAAGAAAAACATTCCGACACCGTAATCTCTCTCTCCGCCTAAAAAAATGCCAAGGTCCGAACACGCTCCGGAGAAGAATTTATGCGAAACCTGAAGCATAATTCCTACGCCGTCACCTGTTTTTCCCTCGGCATCTTTGCCTTCTCTGTGTTCAAGATTTTCTACAATACTCAGTGCGTCCGCCACTGTCTGATGGGTCTTAATCCCTTTGATATTCACGATCGCGCCGATCCCGCAGTTATCATGCTCAAACTCGGGCCGGTACAATCCGGGCTCCCTGCAGACAGATTCCGATTGCCTTATAGAATCCATCCTCCAATCCCGCTGCCAAAACACATCCGGCAGCTTCTCCTTTCCTAGTGTAGAAGTTTCCTGGTGTAAATGCGGCACTTCCTCATTTACTTTTATATCCGCGAAGCAACCTGCCAGATCGCTGGAGTCATAAAAAATCCATCGGCTGAGCCGAACCCCTTATGACATTGCTTGCACGGATTGTTTACTGCTTTTGGTATCATACACCCTTTTTCGTCATCTGTAAAGAATGAATTTTCGTGTTATTTTCAGATAATTTGAATTTTCATATGTTTCTATTGAACTATCTGACTTTATGTAGACTATTTTCATTTTCAGGCCGTTTTTCGCACAATTTCCCGCGTCATTATTCGATATTTATAAATTTTCCGGAAGAAATTTATCTCTGTCAAGCCAGCAAGATCGCCGCCAGATTCGCGCCCATATGAAACAATACCGGTCCGGTCAGTGTACCGCCCCTTTCATAGAGCAGCGCGAGAATCAGAGCCATCGGGAATGCGTAGATCATCTGGATTGGATTCCCATGATAAAGTGCGAAAAGAAGTGCAGAAAAAAATACCGACTGTCCTACTGAGAGGCGCGTCTTCATCCTGGTGTAGCAAAGCCCGCGGAAAACCAGTTCCTCCGCAATCGGCACCAGCAGGCCCGGACCCAGAAGCTGCATGGCCATCCCGCTCGTCAGCAGTGCTTCCTGCGCACGATTTGAAAAATGGCCCGTGATTCCAAGCTCCTTCATCAGCCCGCTCCAGAGCAGGTTCAAAAGGCCCCCGCCGGCAAGACATCCCAGAAAAAAAAGAGGCCCCAGCTTTCCCTCCCAGGTGTTCTCCTTTAAAATATAGTTCATCCGGCTCAAAGCAAAAGTTTTTCCCTCTGATTCTGAATGAAACGGTCTCCTGCGCAGACTTCCATCCCCTCTGTAGCTTCCTTCCCGTCTGTAGCTTTCATCCCCTCTGTAGCTTCCATCGCGTCTGTACATCCAGATCGCCACCGGAAGGACGACAACGGATGACAGCGCGGTGCAAGCCGCGCTATCTATAACAGTTCCCGCCAGAACCGCAATCCCCTCCGACAGGAGCAAATGTACCATTACCGGAGAAAGCACATATAAAATCCAGTTCATCGATTTCCTCCACTTGTAAAAACCGTCATCTCACTCCGACGCCGGGATCACCGGCAGCGTCACCGATGTGATATGCCACTCCTCCTCATAATAGGACATCGTAAACTGTGCGGTCGCCTCACCAGTATGGGAGACCGTCTGCCATTCCCAGGCATTTTCTCCATCTGCCCAGATTTCTCCGGTCTCCACCCGCTCTCCATTCTGCACATTATAATGATACGAGAAGGTCAGGATCGTGGAAATTGCGCCATTCTCATCATTCGTGAGTTCCGCATTGGAAAATACCGCGTCATAGTCGTAAATGCCGACACTCTCGAACTCCGCGTGTGTAACTTCATCCTCCTGGTAAAACTCCAGCCCCTGCTCTGAGGCAATCGTTTCCGCGTCTGACAGGCACTCCTCTCCAAACACCGTTTCCAGCTCATCCGTTTCCCCTGTGACAGCCGCGACATAAATGGCTTTCAGCGCCGCCACTGCCAGCTCCTCGCAAGCGGACTCGGCGCTTTCCTTCAGAGTCGCCATCTGATCACTGTAGTCAACATCTCCGTCAGATGGATCCAGCCTGGTATCCAGAGACTGCAGAATCGGATTCCGGACGGCAACGGCCGCTTCTCCCGGCAGGAGGCTCGGAATCTCATAGGTTGTCTTTGAACTCTCCGCTTCCTCCGTCACGATCCAGGAGGCCTCCGCCTCCTCTCCATCCAGATACAGTGTCGAACCGGCCGGCACCGTTACCTGAAGGTTCGTGATCAGGCAGTGATCGGAAAGCACCTTCCACTGATCCATTAACCCGAGCACAGACTCCTCCTGCTTTTTCAGAGTAAAATCATCCTCCAGCCAGGCGACTCCGTCCTCATCAAGAAACTCTACATGACAATCTGCATAAGACTCTCCGTCCGTTCCTGCCCGGGAAGACACCTCCTCAATCTGAATGCTCTCATACAGTGCGTATTTTTTCTCCAGCATCGCCAGCTCATATACATCCAGCGAAAGCTCCGTGCCCTCTGACTGGTCGAGACGCTCATAGGCGGTTTCTGTATCGCCCGCCATCACCAGTGAAAGATACTCCTTGAGTGCACTCTCCGGCTGACTCATCGGATACCCGTGCACCAGGCAGGCCGCGCATCCGGCTGCGGCTATCACCAGCGCTAAAAGTATTATTTTAATCAAGATTCTTCGAAAAACCTTCATGCCAATCCTCCATTCCCATTATGTCCTGTATCCAATATGATAGCAAGTAAGCTATCATCCGCCCAGGGCTTCCTCATACGCCATAATCACTTTCAGATTGGCAATCTCATATTCATTCAGATGGGAAAACAGATCCGCATCAAACTCCTCCGGCGTGTACAGTGGTACATACCAGGATTTCTGATTAAAATATTCCTGTAAATCCTCTGATTTAAATGTCCGGCCATGCAGAGCAAAAATCTCATTCCGGATCAGGCGGAGTTCACTCAGAGAATAACCATACAACTCGCTCTCGCTGATATACCGGCTGCTGATTCCGGAAATAATCGTATCCGGCTCATCCGAAGACGTATTCGAACTGCCCGAGCTGTCTGAAGAGTCCGAGCTTCCGGACGAACCGCTGCTCCCGGAGCTGCTGCCCGAAGACCCCGAACTGCCGGACGAACCGCTGCTTCCCGAAGATCCCGAGCTGCCAGACCAGATCGTAATATTATTATCGGAATCCGAACTGCCGGAACCGGTTGTCCCGGAAGAGCTGCCGGAATTGCCGGATCCGGAACTGCTGCCCGAATCCGAACTGCCTGTGCCGGAACCACTGGAGCCCGTGCTTCCCGCCTGGCTTTCCGTTCCCGTACTGCCTGTCGAGCTGTCAGTGTACACCGAACCTAAGTCGGATGAATCCGCACTTCCAGACGACGTGCCAGTGGAGTCCGCGCTTGCAGAGTCACCCGCAGCATCTGTCACGTCGGTCTGCGTTTCCTGCCCAGCTTCCCCGTTTTCACCGGTTTCCGTTATTTTCTCATCAGAGTTCCCGTTATCCTCCCCGTCCGTCTCTTCTGATTCGGACGTTTCCTGCGCTTCTGCCCCGTCAGCATCCTCATCCACTGTCGTGTCTGTCTCCGTCTCCACGCTATTTAAGACCGTTCCAGAAGCCGTCACTGTAAATGCGTCTGTCTCATATGTCCGGTCATCCTCCGTCTCTTCCGGAGCAGCCGCGTTCGTCTCCTCCTCCGTCTCTTCTCCAGTCTCGTCCTCTAATGTGCTCTGCTGCACAAACAGATCCGCTGTCAGGACATCCGTCAACACAAGATGAACCGTAAGAAACGACGCTCCCGCAGCCAAAACACACCCAACAGCAAATCCGCTGTTGCGTTTTAAAATATTCCTTTTCTTTCGCATAATTATTTATATCTCACCCCTTCACGGGGCATCATAACACACTTAGAATAAAAAGTCTATTTCAATAAAATCAATTTCCTGCTTTTTCCATTCAGGCTGTTACAGGTCACACCCGAGCCAAAGGAGATGCGCCTAAAAGCCACGACAAGTAGC
>JAJQHZ010000018.1 GCA_021199475.1 Lachnospiraceae bacterium | reverse complement strand
GGGGTCAGAGCGCATCAAATTAGTCCGAAAAAGTCGGGAGTTATCGTTTATAGAACCGTGATCAGCAATCGCAAGGGCATATCGTAATTGTTGCAGAGTCATCGCTGCCGCCCCTCCTTCCTGCAGCCTCTTACAATAGTAAACGACGTAAGTCGTTTTACTTTGCGCCAGACGCGAGGCTGCGGCGCTGGACATCCAGTGGATGTCCGTTTAGCGCCGACCGAAGCGGAGCGGAGACCGCAGCCATTCCTCGCGCGTCTGTGTGCATCATTCAACTTTATTCCAGCACCAGAGTTTCCTTTTCCACTTCACCTTTTTCCACATGAAAAGAATTCAGAACCGGAGCCCTCTGATTTTCCAATGACAGGATCAGATAGCTCGCGCTGCTGTCAAAAGCCAGCCGTATGTCCTCCTGGGAAGGGCGTGACGGAGACTCCGGATGGGAATGCCAGTTTCCAAGCGGTTCCCATCCGTTCTGACGCATGTCTCTGACAGCCGAAAGCTGTTCTTTGGGCTTCAGTGAAAAATGCTCTCTGGAATGATCGATATTGGTAAGAAGATACACATTTTCAATATATTTTTCTCCCCCTTCGATTCTCCCGCCGATCAGGCCGCAAGCCTCCTCCGGAAGTTGTGCGAAAGCATGGGAAACCATCTTATCGTAATCTTCCTTTTTTAAATGAATCATCATGTTCGTTTTCTCCTCAGATACCGCCGCATTCTGTCTGTTCATAATCAATCAGTTCTGTGATCGTCGGATGTGTTCCGCAAACCGCACAGGACCCGTCCGCTTTTGGAAGACGGATTTTCCGGAACTCCATTTTGATTGCGTCAAAAGTCAGCAGGTAACCCGTCAACAGATCTCCAGCCCCCGTGATGTATTTGATCGCTTCCATCGCCTGAAGGCTGCCAATGACGCCGCCCATAGCTCCGATCACGCCCGCCTGTTTGCAGGTCGGAACTGCATCTTTGGGCGGCGGATTTTTAAATACACAGCGGTAACAGGGGCCCTCCCCCGGCACGTAAGTCATCAGCTGTCCTTTAAATCGAATGATTCCCGCGTGAGAAAATGGTTTTCCGCCCATCACACAGGCATCATTGATCAGAAATTTTGCCGGGAAATTATCAGTCCCATCAATAATGAAATCATAGTCTCTGATCAGATCCATGATGTTTTCTGCGCTCACAAATGTGCGGTATGTATTTACCTGCACATCCGGATTCATCCGGTTCATCGTCTCTTTCGCAGACAAAACCTTCGCTTTTCCCAGATCCTCTGTCGAATGGATGATCTGTCTCTGAAGATTTGAGAGATCCACCTCGTCCGCATCTGCGATTCCGATTGTTCCGACTCCGGCAGCTGCCAGATACATGGCCGCAGGCGCCCCCAGGCCCCCGGCGCCAATGATCAGCACTTTCGCATTTAACAGTTTTTTCTGACCCTTTACACCGATTTCTTTTAAAATGATATGTCTGGAATAACGCTCAAGCTGCTCATTTGACGCCGTCCAGCGCGAGGCCGGAGCATCAGCCGGGCGCGAAGCATTTTCGGCACTGTCGGTATTCGTATCCTTTTGTACCCCCATCAGCAGCCACCTCCCATAAAATACAGGAATTCTATCACGTCGCCCTCCTTCAGCGTGGCAGTTTCAAAAGTGGCGCGCTCTGCAAATTCCTCATTGACGGAAACGCTGACATAGTCCGGCATTTCCACATCCTCTGATCTGATCAATTCCGCAATCGTAATTCCATCCGTTACTTCTTTAGTTGTACCTGCAACCGTTATTTTCATTGCAATCTCTCCTCCATATTTTTTTGAAATGAGCCCCATCGTTTCCTTCTATGCCGCCGCTGTGTCAGCAGCATTGGCTTCACGCCCCGGTTTTCGCAGGGAATCGAGGACGCAGGGAGCAAACGCTGCAAAGGCGCATGACTGCTTACAGATTCTCTCTCACCGCCAGCTCCAGCACGAGCTTTGGCTGTACCCCGCCAAGCCGGCCGACTTCCTTTCCATCCTTCAGGAATAGAAACGTCGGCGCGGAAAGAACATGATACTCGGCGGCGAGCTCTGAATTCCACGCAACATTTACTTTTCCGAAAAACACCTGATTGCCAAATTCTGCTGTCAGTTCCTCCTCCAGTTCGGCCAGCACCGGCGCCATGCGCTTGCAGGGGACGCAGCTGTCCGAATAAAAGTCAATCAAGGACAGTCTACCATTTTCCAATACCTTTTCCCGAAAGCTTGTACCATCAACCTTTTCCGCCATCGCGCTCTTCCCCTTCCTATCCGACTTTTCTTACGATCAGATCAAACGTGCCGTCCTGATTGTCGGTCAGCTTCAGGACCTGATGTCCCTCTTCTTTTATGCTTCTCGGAACATTCTGAACCGGCTCTCCCCCATTCATATGAATAGAAAGAATCTGCCCATCCTCCAGTTCCTCCAACGCTACTTTTGCTTTCACAAACGTCACTGGGCAGACGACATCCGTGATATCTACTGACCCATCTATCTGAAATTCCGCCATTCCTTTTCCCTCCTTCTATTCGGACTCCTGTTTCTGTGACTTTTTGTATGTTCACAGTTCCCCTGTTTTTTGACTGATAAGCCAATCTGAAAACTGAGTTTTGCCCTTTCACGCTGCCCATATACCGTTCCGGCTGACAAAAAGTTCCGGCAGCTGTGCATGGTTCAGGCCGGATTCGCTGCTCCATCGTATGCTGTTTTCAGCACCTCATGGAACTTCTCTTTGCCGACTCGATCAATCGTGAACTTGAACCGTTCTCCAGGATTCGCGTTGTCCCCAAAAAACTGAATCGCCGCATCAGTGACGGCAAAAAGCTGCTCTTCGGTTGTAATAAGAGGCAGGGGCGATTCTCCTTTGCAAATGCTGTTGCCGAACGTGCCGCCAAATGAAAGAATGTATGCCGATTCCGCATCCCAGGCATCGGTCGGGCAGGATTTTGCACATCTTCCGCAATAATTGCATTTTGCGTAATCCACCGTAACCTTTCCGTCTTCTATGGTAATCGCGCGGGAACGGCAGGCCTGCTTGCAGACTCCGCATCCGATACAGTCTTCCTGACGCCATTTTACATTCAGCGCCCCTTTGATCCCCACATCATTCTCCTCTGCTTTCAGGCAGTTGTTCTGGCAGCCTGTGACTCCGAATTTGAATTTATGGGGAAGTTCTCTGCCGAAGTAGCGCTGATCCAGCTTTTTCGCAATATCCTGACAGTCAATATTGCCGCTCGGACAGACTGCATTTCCCTGGCAGGCCGTCACAGTACGGACGCGCGGCCCGCAGACGCCGGGCCTGCAGCCGCCATCTGCAAGCTCTGCTTTCACCGAATCAATGTCCTTTAATTTGATAAAGGGAATTTCCACTCCCTGACGTGAGGTCAGATGTACATAACCCTCTCCATATTTTTCCGCCACCTCGGCGATCTTCGCGAGATTCTCCGCCGTTAGCGTACCGCCCACCACCTGCAGACGCAGAGAAAAATGGTCTTTTTGCTTCTGGCGCATAAAGCCGCCTTTTTTCAGAGTCGCGTAATCAACTGCCATCGTTCTTCTCCTTTCTTACAGGGAAACTGTGACATTCTCCCACAGATCCTCTCCCTGTTTATTGCCAGATCTCCGATTCCTTTGTTACAGATATCCGCCATCCTGTGTGCCCTCCGACACCAGAGAGGTCTCCCGAAGGATTGCCTTTGCGATCTCACTTGCAGAGCGAATATCCACATCCTTCCATCCGGTATAGACAGATGGATTCTCCGCAATATGTACTCCCTGGGTTTCCACCAGAAGTACAATCAGTCCCGCTTCCGTCAAAAGCTCGAGGATCCGGTCGGCGTCCTCACCCGGACCGGGCTGATAGAGAAACGTTCTTCTTCCCTCCGTGTACAGCCGGTATTCCACCTCCTGCACGAGCTGCAGCGTGATTCCATCTTCCTCCGGTGAAAACCGGACGATCGCGGCCGTGTGCCCGTTCAAAAGGGTCCGTTTCATGGCTGTAACCGTCTTATTTTCGTGCAGATCCCGCGTCGTAGAAGTGATCACTCCGCAGGCGGAAGTCATATTGGAAATGCGGTCGATCAGAATCAGTTCCCCCAGGCTCTTATGTCTGGAAAACAGATCCAGCACAACACTGTCGGCAAATGCGATTTCCACAGAACCGATTTCGTTTTTCCACAAAACATCCGTCCGACGCTTTTCACCCGTGTTGACATCCGTACTGTAGCGAATCTGACGCACCTGTCCCGGAACCAGACGGGTTCCGGCCTTTATGAAGAACGCCTTTCCGTTTATCAGGGGTTCATCGTCCATCCACAGGATATCCGCAGTGACGCCGGAGGCGATGGATAAACGCGCTCCCGCAGTCAGCACGCAGCCGCGTGAGACATCCACTTCCCGATCCAGCTGGATCGTCACAGGCTGCCCGCGAAATGCTTCCTTGACTTCCTTATCTCCTGCCAGAATGCGTTTCACATGCGCTTTTTCCCGGCTCGGAAGCGCTGTGATTTCATCTCCGGCCCGGATGATGCCCTCCTCAATCTGTCCCTGAAAGCCGCGGAATTCGCGATTCGGACGGCAGACACGCTGTATCGGCATATAAAAGGGATTCTCTGCCGTCCGCCCCGCAGGCCTGGCTGTGTCGGTAATGTCGGTATGGTAAGATCCGCTTTTCCAGTCCTCCGCATCCTCCGCGACGTCTACCTGCTCCAGATACGTCAAAAGAGCCGGGCCGTCATACCAGCCGGTATTGGCAGACGTTGCGGTCACATTGTCTCCTTCCGTTGCAGAAACCGGGATGATCCGGATGTTGAAAAGTCCAAGCTCCGTTTTTAAGGTTTCAATCTGCGTTTCAATCTCCCGAAAACGTTCTTCGCTGTAATCCACAAGGTCCATCTTGTTTACCGCAAAAACAAAATAACGGATTCCCATCAGGGCGCAGATGCGGGCATGACGCCTGGTCTGCACAAGAACGCCCTGCGTGGCATCCACCAGGATCACTGCAAGATCCGCAAAGGAAGCTCCTACCGCCATATTGCGTGTGTACTCCTCATGCCCTGGTGTATCCGCCACAATAAAGCTGCGGTGTTCGGTTGTAAAATAGCGGTAGGCCACATCAATCGTGATTCCCTGCTCCCGCTCCGCCATCAGTCCATCCAGCAAAAGAGAATAGTCAATTGCTCCGCCTCTGGAGCCGACCTTAGAGTCCAGCTCCAGCGCACGCTCCTGATCCGCATAAATCAGCTTGGAGTCGTATAAAATATGTCCGATCAGGGTAGATTTTCCGTCATCCACACTTCCGCAGGTAATAAATTTCAGCAGTCCCTTCATATTAGAAATACCCCTCCCTTTTTCTGCGCTCCATGCTGCCGCTTTCCTCATGGTCAATAACCCGGCTGGTCCGCTCCGATTCCACCGCACTTAAGGTTTCTTCAATAATCGCGTCCAGCGTATCCGCGTCAGATTCTATCCCGCCGGTCAGCGGATAGCAGCCAAGTGTGCGGAAGCGGATCTTCTTTTTCACAATCTCTTCTCCCGGACGCAGCTTCAGCCGGTCGTCATCTACCATGATGATGTTGCCATCCCGATAAACCACGGGACGCTCAGCCGCAAAATAAAGAGGAACGATCTCTATGTTTTCCTGACGGATATATTGCCAGATATCCTTTTCTGTCCAGTTGGATAAGGGGAATACCCTCATGCTCTCCCCCTTGTGGATCTTCGTATTATAAAGCTTCCACATTTCCGGGCGCTGATTTTTCGGATCCCATGCCTGCTCGGCATTGCGGAAGGAGAAAATCCGTTCCTTTGCCCGGGATTTTTCCTCGTCCCTGCGCCCGCCGCCAAATGCCGCGGTGAAGCCATATTTCTGAAGTGCCTGTTTTAATGCCTGCGTTTTCATGATATCCGTATAAGCCGAGCCATGGTCGAATGGATTGATCCCCTGGCGGACGCCCTCTTCGTTTGTGTACACCAGCATTTCAATCCCTTTTTCTTTCGCGATCCGGTCGCGGAACTCGATCATCTCCCGAAATTTCCAGGTCGTATCAATATGAAGAAACGGAAATGGCGGTTTTTCCGGATAAAATGCTTTCATAGCCAGATGAAGCATCACGGAACTGTCCTTTCCGATCGAATAAAGCATTACCGGTTTTTCGCATTCCGCGGCTACTTCCCGCATGATGTAAATCGCCTCTGCCTCCAGTTCATCCAAATGCGATAAATTGTACATAGTATCTGTCTCCCTGATCATTCTCTTTCTGCTCGTTTCATACCAGATTCTCTCAGGCATTCGTTGGAATCCTGCTATACGTTTTCACGCAGTCTTCACAGCAAGTGCAAAAATCCGTTCTGTATAACCGCAAAATCTTTATCTGCGATTCAGTATCGGTTCGCCTCTCTGGAATCCACAAGGATTTCCTGACAATTCTGGTGCGCATCCGTAACCTGCCAACACAGCACGCTTTTTTCTTTTTTTACCGAAAGCACAGCGCCGCGTCCGCCGATATCCGCACCGAGATAATATTGAATCGCCCCAAAAGGGCATTCCTTTAAACAGGAAGCGCAGCCCCAGCAGTCGCGTTCCTGTCGGATAAAAGCCTTGCCATCCACACCCACTTTGAGCAGATTTCCCGGACAGGCTTCCACACATCTGCCGCAGCCCGCACAGTTTTCCGCATCAATTCGGATACTCATGGTTTTTCTCTCTCCTCCCCCGTTTTAATATCCCGGTAAATGATCTCAATCTGCCCGTCCCGATATCTTGAATTGACGTATGTTTCAAACTGCGGATCCGTTCTGGGATAGTCGGTATTCTCCGCAAATCCGTGCCAGCGTGTCTCTTTTCTCGCCGCCATATGGGCGAGAAGCGTCCGGCACACCACCAGACGTTCCCGAAGCTCATAGATGCGCAGCAGATCATACATGGTTTCCGCCCGAAGAGAGGGAATCTCCTCCTGCAGCAGCCGGATTCTGCGGTCGGCCTCCCGCAATCCGGTTTCATTGTATCGGTAATCGGTGCGGATGCCGCCTGCATACTGATCCATAATTGCCTGCATGGCTTCCTCCGCCTGATCGATATCAATTACTGTATGAGATTTTGAAAGATATGCTTCATATTCCTGCTTTTTTTCGCAGCTGTCCTCGCTCAGGTTTTCAAAAGAAAAGTTTCTATATGCATTGCTGCAGGCCACCGTATCCTGTTCCTGTTGTTTGGAGCGCTCCTGACCTTCCGCTGCTGTCGTATTGTTCAAAGCACGAAATACTCTTGCATTTGTCCTGATTTTGTATGCATCCTCTGAGAAATACCGCATCATCGCCTCCGCGGCAATCTCCGCTTCCGCCAGCGCGCCGGTGACATATTTCTGCGGGCAGCCTCCCGCCACGTCCCCTGCCGCAAAAAGACCGCGAAGCGTCGTCTGCCGATTTTCATCAACCCAGTATCCGCTTGCGGTGTGACCTCCCACAATGTATGGCTCCGTCCCTTCAATCTCCACATTCTTCCCTGACGGTCCGCATTCGTCCTCCAGCCACTTTAACGTCTGCGATGGGGCCATATTCAGATACGCTTTGTATAAATCCGTCTCCTGTTCTTTGGAAATTCCTGCCGTTTTCAGGAAGCAGGGGCCGCGACCCTCGCGGTTTTCCATGACCGTCCCATACAGCCGGCCGGATGTCGTACGGTCATAGCGGTCTTCGTATTCCTCTTCTCTGGCATTCCATTGACTGGCGGAAATTCCCTGGGCGATCGTCCCGACCGGAGCAATCGTGTCCTTGCATCGCAGAGCGATAAAGCGCATTTCAAAGGTCGTCATCTCCGCCCCGGCCAGGATGCCCATTGCGTAGCCGGCCCCGGTATTAAAAGGAGGATACCAGAGTTTGTGTCTCGAAAAACCGGGATTATTGGGACGGTAGAGACCGGACGCCCCACCGGTCGCAATCAGTACCGCTTTCGCGTGAATCTCATAAAACACGGGAGCATTCACATCAAATCCATATGCTCCCCGCACCGTACCGTCTTCCAGAAGATAATCCGTAATATTGATATGATTCAGAACCGTTACGTTCGGCTGTGCGGACGCCGCTTTCGCCAGCAGCGGTTTGATGTTTTCTCCATTGATTTTAATGTTGCGCCATCCGCGCGCGGCATAGCTGCCGTCCTCATTTTTCTGTATGACGAGACCCAGGCGTTCCAGCTCGGCCGTCACCTCATTGAGGCGCCCGGACATGGACAAAAGCAGATCCTCCCGCGCAATCCCATAGGCGTCCCTTTTCGCGTAATCCACGTAATCCTGCGGCGTATGCCCGTCCGTAATATAAGCATTCAGCGCATTTACCCCTGCCGCAAGACAACCGCTGCGCCGGATATTCGCTTTTTCCACAATCAAAACATGATAATCGGATCTCTGTCCAAGGATGTAAGCGGCATAGCACCCCGCCGTTCCGCCGCCGATGATGAGGATTTCCGTAGAAAGCACGTTCGTTGCAAGCTTCTTTGATGTCGTTTTCTGCTCTGTCTGCATCGTTCCCCGCCCCTTATCTGTTTATGATATCGCTTAGATGATCACCGTCTCTTCTGTATTGATCAGCGAATTTCCAATGATCTGTACCTTCTGATCTTCTCCAAACACATAGGCGCGGTAGATAAATACCCGGACTTTTTCCCCTTCCTGCACCGGCGCTTCCTCGATTTTCCGCATTCCCTGCACCAGAATCCCGTGAATCCTCACCCACAGGTCAATCTCGCGTCCGCGGAAGAGTACGCGCTCGACGACCCCTTCCTCTGTGGAAATTTCATAACGAAGTGTCTCCCCTGCTTTGGAAATACTCACATTCTCCGGCCGGATGACAGCGTGGTATTCCGAGCCGAGCTGCCCGAACCCGCTGAAGCTTCCGATGTTGTCAATCCGAGTCGGATGCCCCATAAATTCCGCGACAAAAGCAGTATCCGGATTGCGGTAAATCTCCATCGGTGAACCGATCTGCTCAATCCGCCCCGCATTGGTGATGATGATCTCATCCGCCACCTCAATCGCCTCGTCCTGGTCGTGTGTGACAAAGATGCTGGTCACCCCGACCTTATTGATCATTTCGCGCAGCCAAGCACGAAGCTCCTGCCGCACCTTCGCGTCGATCGCGGCAAACGGCTCATCTAAGAGCAGCAGCTCCGGATTCGGCGCAAGTGCCCTTGCAAAGGCGACCCTCTGTCTCTGGCCGCCGGAGAGCTGGTTCGGATAGCGTTTTTCCAGTCCCTCCAGCCCGATCAGGGAGATCAGCTCATTCACCCGCTCCCGGATGTCTTTTGTTTTCCATTTATTCACCTTTAATCCGAAGGCGATATTGTCATACACCGTCTTATAACGGAACAGCGCATAATTCTGAAAGACGAACCCCACGCCGCGTTTACTTGCAGGGACATCGCTGACATCCTTCCCATTGATCAGAATCTCTCCGGAATCCGCCGTCTCCAGACCGGCGATGATGCGCAATATCGTGGTCTTCCCGCTTCCACTCGGGCCAAGCAGGGCAACCAGCTGCCCTTTTTTCACACCAAAACTCACATCCCGTGAGGCATGGCAATCCTGAAAGGCCTTGTTGATTCCTCTCAGTTCCAGATAGTTCTCATTCGCTGCTTCTGTTTTGTTGTTTCGCTGTTCCATTTCTATCTCCCTGCGATTCTATATCGTCTGATTGTCCTGCTTTCCCCTGCGTTCCAGAATGCTGCGAAGCACCAGTATAATGACTGCCATCAGCACCAGGATGGCTGACACCGCAAACGCTCCTGTGAAATCATATCCCTGGTACAAAAGTTCGATATAAAGCGGCATCGTATTGGTTTTCCCCCGCAAATGTCCGGACAGTACCGATACCGCACCGAACTCTCCCATCGCTCTGGCGCTGCAGAGGACAATTCCATACAGAAGCGACCATTTGATATGCGGAAACGTGATTTCCCGAAAAATCCGAAATCCCCCGGCGCCCATCAGCGCCGCCGCTTCCTCTTCATCCGTTCCCTTAGCCGTCAACACCGGAATAATCTCCCTCGATACAAATGGAAACGTGACAAAAATTGTTGCCAGCACAATTCCGGGGACTGCAAAAATAATCTGGATACCGGCTTCTTTTAGATACGGATATAATGCACTCTGCCGCCCAAAGGTCAGCACATAGATCAATCCGGCGATGATTGGCGATACCGTAAGCGGCAGATCAATCAGTGTTGAAATAATTTTCTTTCCCCTGAACTGAAAACGGGTAATCAGCCAGGCTGCAAAAACACCAAAAATGGTATTAAAAATCACGGTAAGTACGGTCACTTCAATTGTCAGCAGAATTGCCTTTACCTCATATTCATCCGACACCGCCTCCCAGAACGCTCCGACTCCTTCCCGGAAGGCGGTCACAAGGACATAGATCAAAGGCAGAACCAGCATAACAATCAGAAAGACCGCACAGATGCCGATGAGCAGCCATTTTACCGGGCCTGAATTTTTCTTTGTATTCATAATGATACCTTTCTGTCTTTTCACCGAACAAATCCACTATATTCCAGCGAGAGCATATTGCTTTTTACATAAAAGCCGGGCGTTCCATATATCATGTCTACGCGATTCCGCTCACGATCCGCGATGCACGGCTCTGCACCACCGCATTGATAAAAAGAATCGCGAATGCCGCCAGCAGCATCACCAGAGCGATCGATGTCGCGCTGGCATAGTCGTATTCCTGCAGCTCCGACATGATCATCAGCGGAGCGATTTCGGTCTTGTACGGCGTATTTCCCGCGATAAACACGACACTGCCGTACTCTCCGAGTCCCCTCGCAAACGAGGTCGTAAAGCCCGCGATCAGCGATGGGAAAATCTCCGGCAGGATCACATGTCTTAATGTCTGTCCGCTGCTTGCTCCCAAAATGTTGGCAGCCTCTTCAAACTGCGGATCCAGGCTTTCCAGCACCGGCTGCACGGACCGGACGACGAACGGGATCCCAATAAACACCAGAGCCACAGTTATACCGATCGTTGTGTAAGCAATCTTTATGCCAAAAAGCCGGTAAAAAATACTCCCCACCCAGCCATTTGTGGTGGTAAGGTGGGTAAGGGAGATACCCGCGACCGCTGTCGGAAGTGCAAATGGAAGTTCAATAATCCCATTCATGATTTCTTTTCCCGGAAACTCATAGCGTACCAGCACCCAGGCCAGGATCGTACCCATCACCGCGTCGATCACCGCTGCGACAAAAGCAGTCCGGAAGCTGACGGCGTAGCTGGATAGCACCCTGGGCCTTGTCACCGTGCTGATGAATTCCGAAAATGAGAGCTGCGCGGAATAAATAACCAGCGTACAAAGCGGAATGACCACGATCAGCCCCAGCATAGCCGTCACGATTCCAAGAGAAAGGCCAAACCCCGGAATCACCCGTTTCTTTTTTTTCTTCTTTTCTTTCAAAATCTGGTTCCACCTTTCCACCGCTTAAGCTGCGCAATGTGCGATGGCACCGGCGCATCCGTTTTGCCTTTATGGATTCGCAGCACCGTCGCGCAAATTGTTTTCCGGATCAACGCTTACTCTTCATAAATGCTGTCAAAAATTCCGCCGTCTACAAAGTGTGTCTCTGTCGCCTCTGTCCATCCGCCAAAGTGGCTGATGTCTGTCAGTTCTACATTCGTATTGATCCACTTGCCGTCCTCCGGAAGCTCGGTGATCGTATTTCCTTCATCCTCCGTCGCATACTCTGCAAGAATCTCTTCATTTGACGGGCGATAATAATTCTCCGCCTCCAGGCGCTGAGCCTCATCGGAATACAGATAGCTCAGGTACTCGGTCGCGACCTCTCTCGTGCCTCTCTCATCAACGACCTCATCGACGATCGCTACAGTCGGCTGGCAAAGGATGGATACGGACGGAACTACGATCTCATACTCGCCCGGATACTCTTCCAGTGCCAGGAACGCTTCGTTTTCCCATGCAATCAGCACATCTCCCTGGCCGTTCTCTGTGAACGTCGTCGTCGCGCCGCGCGCACCGGAGTCAAGTACCAGGACATTCTCATACAGGGTCTTAATGCTCTCCTGAATCTCTTCCTCACTCTGCCCCTGCAGCTCGAAATAGTACCAGGCCGCCAGATAATTCCATCGCGCGCCGCCGGAGGTCTTCGGGTTCGGCGTGATCACGCCCACCCCTTCCTTGAGCAGATCATCCCAGTCCTGAATGTCCTGCGGATTGCCGGAGCGTACCAGAAAGACGATCGTCGAAGTATAGGGTGAGCTGTCCAGATCAAATTCTGAGGTGTACCCCTCTTCAATCAGTCCCGCATCTACAAGCGTATCCACATCACCTTCCAGAGCCAGCGTCACCACATCGGCCTCCAGGCCGTTTGCTACCTCAAGCGCCTGCTTGCCAGAGCCGCCATGGGACTGTGTGATCTCAACCTCCTCGCCGGTCTCCTCCAGATAATACGCCTGAAACAGCTCGTTGTAAGCCGCATAAAGCTCTCTGGTCGGGTCATACGAAACGTTTGTAATCTCCACTGCTGCGGACGCATACGCGGATGCGCTGCCAACTCCAAGTAAAACCGCCGCTGCTAATGAAATAAGTCTTTTTCTGTTCATATCTGATTTCCTCCATGTTGAAATTCTGTATATTTTTTTGTCTGTATTTTTCTCAATACATTCACAACTCACGCTGATAAAGAACCAGCATCGTTTCCTGCAAAATATGCTTACCCGGATTGCTGTACCAGCCGCTTCCCGTCTCTGTTATCTTTTAGCGGCAACAGTCGCAAATACCTCCAACGGATAGAAAAATCAACCTCATATCCACACCTCCATTATCCTACTAATTTAATAGGTTTTATATGTTATGAGGTAATCATACAACAAAAAAAGGAATCCGTCAATTTCCGGATTCCGATAACTGGTTATCTGTTTTACAGATAACTACTCCTGTTTATTTGCTCCTGTTTATTTGCTCCTGTTTATTTGCTCCTGTTTATTTGCTCCTGTTCATTTTACCACCGTTGTTATCGCGTTCGTAAAGTCCTCGATCAAATCCTTCGCATCCTCTATCCCTACGCTGACGCGGATCAGGTCGTCATAGACTCCCGCCGCTTCCTTTTGCTTTTCCGATGCGTGTACATAAATCGTTGACGCCGGATGAATGACCAGGGTGCGGATATCGCCAATATTGGTGGCCTTTTTCGCGTATTTCAGGCTGTCCATCACCTGGTACGCCTTCTCCTTCGAGCCGACGCGCACAGTCAGGATTGCACCGCCTCCCTTCCCGCCAAACTGGCTTTCTGCCAGCGCGTGATATGGGCTTTCATTCAACGTTGGATAATTCACGGTCAGGCAGCCGCCCTTGCTCTGTCCGCTGTGTTCGTCCTGTTCGCGTGCAAGCCGTGCGATCTCTTCAGCAAGTGCCCGGGCGTTTGCACAGATCCGCTCCATCCGCAGTCCCAGCGTCTCCAGGCCGACTACATTCAAAAAAGCGTTCATCGGAGCGAGACAGGCTCCCATATTTCTCCAGATTCCGTTGCGCAGCTTTGCGGTATAGGCAAGCGGTCCGTAGGTACGGTAGCTCTTCATGCCCGGATAACGCTCCGCATCCCATTTAAACTTCCCGCCATCCACAATAATTCCACTGATAGAATTTCCGCCGCCGTTGATGTATTTCGAGGAAGAATGCACAACAATATCCGCACCGTATTCGAACGGGCGGATCAGATAGGTCGTCGCGGTAGTCGCGTCTACGATCAGTGGGATTCCATTCGCATGCGCAAGCTCCGCCACACTGCGGACATCCATCACGTCCAGCGCCGGATTCCCGATCAGTTCTCCAAAAATAACCTTTGTCTTCTCATTAATGAGCGGTTCTATTTCCTGAACCGTCACATGCTGTACATATCGTGTTGTGATGCCATAGCTTTTCAGATCTCCGAACAGATCAATGGTCCCGCCAAACAGTCCGCTTCCCGCAATCACCTCATCCCCCGCCTGAAGAATGTTTAAAAGCGACAGCGTGACCGCCGCCATCCCGGAGGAGCAGGCCACAGCGCTCACTCCGCCCTCCAGTTCACAGATTCGTCTTTCAAACGCATCCACCGTGGGATTCCCGATCCTGGTATACGCAAATCCCGGCGCCCGGTTCTGGAATACCTTTTCCAATGCCTCCGAGCTTTCGCAGCTAAAGGCGCTTACCTGTGAAATCGGGGGCAGGGTAGCGCCGTTCTGATAAGCTTTCGCCTCTTTTCCATGCAACAATTTCGTCGAAAATTCCATCGTATTTCATCCTCCACATTTCTTATTCAGCGCTGCAACACACTTCCTTTTAAAGTCCAACTGCCCGGAACGCCTGTTCCAGATCACCTATAATATCTTCTGGTGACTCAAGTCCGACACTAAACCGAATAAATCCCTTTCTGAATTTTTCCGGATATAACAGAATTCGTTCATCATAACTCGGCTGCGGGAAAATCAGGCTCTCATCATGCCCCAATGAAACAGCAAAAGTAATCACCTTCAGATTTGCGCAGAACCGCTCGACTGTTACCAAACTGTGATCCTCCGGCAGCCTTATCGCTCATACGGTACCAGACCAGCAAAAACAGCATCATACTCTTTCCGTCACGAAGCGGATGAATTCCTCTGTCTCCTCCAGCGAGGCTGCATGAGCCGTGTACATCTGATTGCCCATCTGCGCAACATTCATCTCTGGCATCCGCTCACACATCACAATCCGTTCGCCGTACCGATCCAGAATCTCCTGATGGCTGTGCCGATAGGAAAAGCAATCCCGCCGACTTGCGTAGACACAAAAGTGATCTTCTCCGCGTTCCGGAAGCAGACGCTGATTTGCGGACACCATGTCCGCCCAGATCTGGTATACGTCCGTGCTGTGCGCATAGTTCATCATATCCGGCGTATAGCCGCCCGCCGGACGCATATTCACCTCAAGGCCAACGAAATCACCGATCTCACCCAGGCCCTTGCGCGCTTTCGTCAGCCGGAAAAATTCCATATGTACAAAACGGCTCTTTGCGCCAAAAGCTTTCACGGTAGCTCTCCCCAAAATGCGCAGGGAATCCGGCATCCGGGCTGCCACATAATAGGCAAGATCCCGCTGCTCCAGCACGATGTCCATGATCGAAGGCGGCCATACAGTCATCGACTCAAAAAGAGGCGCACAGTCCGCGTCAGTGATTGCGTCATAAGAACAAATATCGCCTTCAATAAACTCCTCCATCACGTAAGGCACTTCCGGAAGAGTGGCAAAAAAACTTTCCAGATCCTGCTCCCCATCCAGCCGCCAGGTGTCCGTCGCGCCCACACCAACATCCGGCTTCACGATTACAGGATAGCCGACCTCGCTAAGAAAAACCTTCGCTGCCTCAATTGTCGTTACCTTATGGCAGCGCGCGGTCGGCACACCGGCATCCTGATAATAGGCCTTCATTCCTGATTTGCTTTTGAACCGACCGACCTCATTCACCTGAACGCCGGTCGTGACGTGAAAATCCGTCCGCAGCCTCGCGTCCTGTTCCAGCCAGTATTCATTATTGGACTCAATCCAGTCGATCTTCCCATATTTAAAGGTGAAAAAGCCAACCGCCCGAAGCATCTGATCGTAATCCTCCAGCGTATCCAGCCGGTAATATTCCGTCAAAGCGCTTTTCAGCTCGTTCGGCAGCTCGTCATAAGGCGTATCTCCGATGCCAAGCACATTAACGCCATTTCTTTTCAGACGGTCGCAGAAATTCCAGTAGGTACGCGGGAACTGCGGCGAGACAAACACAAAATTCATATACTCATTCCTCCGATTATTGTCCCGATTTGCCCTGCAAATCGCGGACGCAGGCCGCGGCTCTCCGCTCCGCTTCGGTCGGTGCTAAACGGACATCCACTGGATGTCCAGCACCGCCCACCGGGCGATTCTGCATGCCACGGCTCTCAGATTTCAGAAAAAAGACTCTCAAACACGGAATTTTGAGAGCCCTTTTCAGATATTTTCAAAGTTGTCCCGATGAACTTTTCCCCTTATTTCACCGCAGCAAATCCGTTCTCCAGGTCAGCGATAATATCATCAATATGCTCTGTTCCGATGGAAAGGCGGATTGTGTTTGGTTTAATTCCCTGATCCAGAAGTTCGGACTCAGAGAGCTGGGAATGCGTCGTGGTCGCCGGATGGATCACCAGGCTCTTCACGTCCGCCACATTTGCCAGCAGGGAGAAAATCTTCAGGCTGTCAATAAACTTCCACGCTTCTTCCTTGCCGCCTTTGATCTCGAAGGTAAAGATACTCGCTCCTCCATTCGGGAAGTATTTCTGATACAGCTCATGGTCCGGATGATCCGGCAGGGAAGGATGGTTGACCTTTTCGACCTGCGGATGTGCTGCCAGATATTCCACGACCTTTTTCGTATTCTCCGCATGCCGCTCCAGCCGCAGGGACAGCGTCTCTACGCCCTGAAGAAGCAGGAACGCGTTAAACGGAGAGATCGTTGCGCCGGTATCACGCAGCAAAATTGCGCGGATGTAGGTGACGAACGCCGCCGGTCCGGCTGCGTCTACGAAGGATACTCCGTGATAACTGGGATTTGCCTCCGCAATCGGAGCATACTTCCCGCTTGCCTTCCAGTCAAATTTTCCGGAATCTACGATGATTCCGCCGAGCGTCGTTCCATGGCCGCCGATAAATTTCGTAGCAGAATGAACCACAATGTCCGCGCCGTGCTCAATCGGACGAATGAGATACGGGGTGCCGAAGGTATTGTCAATAACGAGCGGCAGACCATGCTTGTGGGCGATTGCGGCAATCGCGTCAATATCGGGGATATCACTGTTCGGGTTCCCCAGCGTTTCCAGATAAACTGCTTTCGTGTTCTCCTGAATGGCGGCCTCGACCTCATCCAGGTTATGCGCATCCACAAATGTAGTGGATATTCCGTACTGCGGAAGTGTATGCTCCAGCAGATTATAGCTGCCGCCATAGATGGTTTTCTGCGCTACAATGTGCTCCCCTGCCTGAGCCAGAGCCTGAATGGTGTAGGTAACAGCAGCAGCGCCGCTTGCCAGCGCCAAAGCCGCAGCGCCTCCCTCCAGAGCCGCCAGCCGCTTTTCCAGTACGTCCTGTGTAGAATTGGTCAGTCTGCCGTAAATGTTGCCGGAATCCGTCAGTCCAAAACGGGCTGCCGCATGCTCGGAATTGTGAAATACATAAGAGGTCGTCTGATAAATCGGAACCGCTCTCGAATCGGTAGCCGGATCGGCCTGTTCCTGTCCAACGTGAAGCTGTAAAGTCTCAAATTTGTATTCGCTCATGGTAATCTCCTTTTCTGATGCGCATGCACCTATGTTGTTTCGCCTCTGCATCCTTATTGTTCTGCTCTATATGTTACCCATTTATTTGATAGGTAATATATGTTTATGTCAAATATCATACAGCCAGATCCGGTTTTCGTCAAATTCAGGATTCCGATAACTGGTTATCGGTTTTTCCTATAACAAAAGGCTCTATCTTGACATTGATTTATTCATAAAATATAATTCTCCTGTTGGTATGAATAAGATTTACAGGCAAATAGTCTTACATAAACGAAATGTGGATATAAGTTTGAAAATTTATTTCAGGTGAAAAAAGAAAATGACGAATGTCGTTTCCTATAAACAGAGGTGAAAAAATGGTGCAGGATTTATATGTAAAATATCAAAAATTACAGGACTTCTTAAAAAGTCTTGGAAGCGTCGCCGTTGCTTTTTCCGGCGGTGTGGATTCCACTTTCCTGCTACATGCAGCACAGGAAGCCCTCGGAGATCAGGTGATCGCGGTAACGGCGTCCTCCTGCTCTTTTCCAAAAAGAGAACTGGATGAAGCAAAATCGTTTTGTCAGGAGCATCAGATCAAGCATTTCATAGTGGCATCAGAAGAATTGGATATCGATGGTTTTCGGCAGAACCCGAAGAATCGCTGCTACCTTTGTAAGCACGAACTGTTTGAAAAAATTCTTGCCCTGGCAAAAGACAACAACATCGCTGCCGTCGCCGAAGGGTCCAACATGGATGATAATGGGGATTACCGTCCGGGGCTGATTGCCGTAAAGGAACTGGGAATTGCCAGCCCATTAAGGTATGCGGAGCTCAACAAAGAAGAGATACGCAGCCTTTCCAGAGAATTTGGTCTGCCAACATGGGACAAGCAGTCCTTTGCCTGCCTTTCTTCACGATTTGCATATGGGGAAACAATCAGTGAAGAAAAGCTGCGAATGGTGGATCAGGCAGAGCAGCTATTACTTGATCTTGGATTTCATCAGGTGCGTGTGCGAATTCACGGCAGCATTGCCCGGATTGAAATTCAACCGCAGGAATTTGAAAAACTGATGCAGGATGATGTACGGTTGAACGTTTATGCAAAGTTAAAGGAGTATGGGTTTTCCTATGTGACGCTGGATCTGATGGGATACCGGACGGGGAGCATGAATGAGACACTGTAGCAAGGGTAGGCATTACCCTTGCTACACCTTATCGGTTAATTCTTCCTGTCTCTGTCCGGCCAGCTCCAGACCCTTTTTCACATAGCCACCTTCAAACTGCCTGCGCACTTTCCACGCATACCGGTTCTCCGGATTGACAAATTTGGCGTCCTCGAAATCGAGGATTTCCTGCACTTCTTCCGGATAATCCCGGTAAAAGCCTTTCATAAATCCAATCACATTGCGCGCGGCATGTGCCACCGAATAAAATTCTCCATTTGGCACGGTGATATTGACTGTTTTCAGGTCATAATGCGCCGCATTCTTATAATTCTGTACAGCCTGTACCTGATCACGATCCGTAAAGGGTTCATCCGGTGTCGAGGCCAGCCAGCAAAGCAATAACTCAGCAAACGCGGCGTCCTTCTCTTCCAGTCCGGCTGGTACAAACGGATTCAGGTCAAACATCCGCAATTCAATACGATTGACCCCGTTTATTTCCAGTGATTCAAGGCGGTTTGGTCCCGCCGGTTTCAGGCGCACCGGATAATACAATTCCGAGGGGGCCTGTATCCACTGATGCTGCACATAATAACGGAAGCTGTCCACATAGGCTGACATAGTTCCATAGTCAAAAACAGGTGTGAAAGCGTTCCAATAGCCCAGCTCGCTGCACCGCACAGACGCCAGTCCCTGAAATACATCCCGGTCAAATCGGCCTTTTTCCACATAGGAACAGTCCAGCAGAGGACTGGCTGCAGTCACCGCTGTCAGGATCCAGCCATAGGCAGCAACACGTCTCGCCAGCGTCAGGTATAATTCATTTTTGTATTCGATAAAGTTTTCTTTTCCGCTGCGCACAAAATCAGCACGCAGAAGCTCGTCATTGAAGGAATAATTGAAATGAATCCCGCAGAACGTCATCTTGTAGCGGCCGTATCGCTCTGACAGATATTCCCGGTAGGTCGTTTTCCCTGTCTCCGGTCCGCCAAACTGCGCAATCGGAATATCCCGTTCGCTGCGGATATATGGCGGATTTGAAAATGGCCAGAGATATTCACGGGGTGAAAGCTGTGCCAGAGTCTGCTGGATTCGTTTCGTGTGTTCCGTCAGTTCCTTTAATGCCAGGTGCAGCCCTGGCTGCACGGATGTATTGATCTCCGTTTGGTTTTCACAAAAGTCGCGGACAATATAAGGATCGCCCGGAAACGGATGCGGACTGTGAGAGAGGAAACCCTGTTCATCTACGCGCAGGCCTTCCTTTTCCAGTCCGATATTTCCGGAAAGCAGCAGTCTTTTTAATTCCGATGAGTCAATTCGCAGCATATGCTTTCACCTCAGACTTTTTCATATATTTCCCTTATTTCCATCTCTCCGTCAATATACCGTTGATACATCTCAAACGGATTCCCTCCACCCAGCCAACAGCCGGTACAGTTTTCACATCCACGCCGCAATCCAGAGACTGCCGAATGATTGCCTCCCTTTCTTCCTTCGTTGTATCTTTAATCAAAACACTCTTCATATAAGATTCACCCCTCTGTATTTATGACAGTAACTGCCTGACACCTTTGTCATACAATGTTTGCCATACAAATCATTATTGAATAGCTCTCTATTGCGCAGACCGTATTTGTGAAAGATCCCGCACCACTTCCCCTGCGATGATCAGTCCCGCCACAGCAGGCACAAAAGCATTGTTTCCCGGCACCTGCCGACGCTGCGTACACTTTCGGGCGGTTCCCGGCGGGCAGATACAGTGTGTACGGCAGCTGATCGCCATATCATCAATTGGCTGCATCGGCGGCTCCTTAGAATATACGACTTTAAGTTTTTTAATCCCGCGTTTCTTCAATTCCCGACGCATGACCCGGGCAAGCGGGCAGATACTTGTCTCGTAGATATCCGCTACCTCAAATGCAGATGCATCCATTTTGTTCCCTGCCCCCATACAGCTGATAATCGGCGTCCCCGTTCGCTCTGCCTGCTGTACAAGCTCCAGCTTCCCTGTCACGGTATCGATCGCATCTACAACATAATCATATTGTGAAAAATCAAATTGATCTGCCGTCTGGGGCGTGTAAAATGTTTTATATGTATTAATCTGCGCATTGGGATTGATCTGACGAATCCGTTCTTCAGCCACATCCACTTTATATTTTCCAACGGTATTTCTAAGTGCAAAAATCTGGCGATTCAGATTCGTCAGGCAGATTTTATCGTCATCAACCAGATCGAGCGTTCCAATTCCGCTCCGCGCTAACGCTTCTACCGCATAGCCGCCAACTCCGCCAATTCCAAATACCGCCACTCTTGCATGAAAAAGGGTTTCCATGCATTCCTTTCCTAAGAGAAGCTCCGTTCTCGAAAATTGATTCAACATGCTATGCCACCAAAATTCATACTTTCCTTTTGCATAACCGTTCAGAACAACATCATATGCTGAGCACCAGAGCGGAGACCTGCAGCCTGCTGTCCCGAATAATTACACTTTTCATCTTTTCTTTACCAGAGGATACCAGCCGCCTTCCTGCCTCTTTGCTGCTCTCCGAATCTTTATTTTCCTGTATATAATGGTGTCGAATAATAGCGGTCACCACTGTCCGGAAGAAGCA
>JAJQHZ010000062.1 GCA_021199475.1 Lachnospiraceae bacterium | reverse complement strand
GACTAAATTCAACTTGCATCCCTTCAGAGTGGAATTTACTTTTTCACTTCAGCCAATTACACAAACATGAAAATACTGCTTGCATTCTATGCAAACATGTGTTATTATCCTAACGGAAATTAGCTGCAACTAATAAAAGATTTACAGAACTTACCGGATAGCAGTCCACTATACTCTATAGTGGATGCTTTTTTTGTTTTATGCACAGTGCTGCTGTTTTAACCATTCAGAACAGCCTGCTGTTCTTCTTCGGAGGTTTACATGAAACAGGGATTTTTGAAAGAACACCGGAGTACAGTGCTGCTTGGACTGGCACTGATTTTACTATCTTTTTTCTCGCTCTTTGTCGGCGTGATTGATGTGAATCTGGCAGGTCTGGCCGCGGGGGATTCCGAGCAGTGGCTGATTTTTATGGCGTCGAGACTGCCGAGGCTGCTGGCCATTTTATGTACGGGTATGGGCATGAGTGTGGCTGGGCTGATTATGCAGCAGCTTTGCATGAATAAGTTTGTCTCGCCGACGACCGGCGCGACGATCTCATCCGCGGAGCTGGGGATTTTACTGGCCCTGTTGTTTATGCCGAATTCGACAATCTGGAGCCGGGCGCTGTTCTCGTTTACGACCGCGATTCTTGGCACCTGGGTTTTTGTCTGGTTTATCCAGCGGATTCAGTTTAAGGACGTAGTGATGGTGCCGCTGGTGGGCATTATGTTTGGCAACGTGATTACGGGCATCACAAACTATTTTGCCTATCGCTATGAGATGACGCAGGCACTTTCCACCTGGACGGTCGGGCATTTTTCGATGATTATCCGCGGGCGCTATGAGCTGGTGTATCTGGTGGTGCCGATGCTGATTCTGGCTTTCATATTCGCGAATCATTTTAACATTGTCGGTATGGGAAAGGATTTTTCCAATAATCTGGGAGTCCACTACAACCTGGTGCTGTTTGGCGGACTGACCATTGCCGCGCTGATCACGGCGAGCGTGGTGGTAGTGGTTGGCTCCATTTCTTATATCGGCCTGATTGTGCCGAACCTGGTGGCAATGTTCAAGGGCGATAAAATTCGGGGGACTCTGCCGGATATCGCGCTTTTTGGGGCAATCTTCGTGCTGGTATGCGATATGATCGGGCGGGTGGTGATTGCGCCCTATGAGCTGCCGATCGAACTGATCATCGGTATTCTTGGCAGCATCCTGTTTATCGGGCTTTTGATGTACCGCCTGAGGCATGGGCGGAAAGCGGTCAATGTCGGAGACGTTCTCAGCAAACATTTTGGTGTGCCCAAAAAGGCAGAGGAAGGAGGAACTGAGAAGTGAAAGGGAATATTTCGAACCTCCGGAAGCTAGCCATCCTGGGTGTGCTTGTCATTCTGGCGGCGATTCTTTACATGACGATTGGTGTGAAATTCGCCAATCCAAAGCTGTTTCACTACTCTATGAGAATTCGCACGCCAAAGCTGGCCGCGATGCTGATTACCGCATTTGCCATCGGCAGCGCGTCGATCGTGTTTCAGTCGATTATCAACAACACGATTGTGACGCCATGCCTGCTGGGAATGAATTCGCTGTACACATTGATTCATACGGCGGTGGTTTTTGTCTTTGGCACAACCAGCTTTATCATGACGAAATCGAATCTGGCGTTTGGCATTGACCTGGTGCTGATGGGAATCACGGCGACGATTATCTACAGCTATCTGTTTAAAAAGACCGGACACAATGTTCTTTATGTCCTGCTGGTCGGCACGGTGCTGAGTTCTTTTTTCTCCAGTATTCAGTCCACGCTGACGCGTGTCATGGATCCGAATGAGTATGACACCCTGCTGGCAACGCTGGTCGCGAGCTTTAACAATATCAATACCGAGATTATTGTTTTTTCTGTGTTTGTACTTGCAGCGCTGGCATTTTTTTTTCGAAAGGATCTGGCCTTGCTGGATGTGATTACGCTTGGGAAAAATCAGGCGATCAATCTGGGGGTTGATTATGACAGATGTATCCGCAGGCTTCTGCTGTGCGTAACGCTCTACATCGCAGTGGCGACGGCAATGGTCGGGCCGATTTCTTTTCTCGGATTGATTATTGCGAACCTGTCGCGGCAGCTTTTGAAGACCTACCGCCATTCGGAGCTGATCATCGGTTCCACCCTGTTTGGCATGCTGGTACTGGTCGCGGGACAGCTGGTTGTGGAGCGGGTGTTCGTATACTCCGTGCCGGTCAGTGTGTTTATTACTCTGTGGGGCGGAATTTATTTCCTTTATCTGATCTTGAAGAACTCGAGAAGGTGAGCGCGGGATACCTTGCCCGGCTCCTGCTTGTACGCGCTGGTCGCGAGTGGCATAGCCACTAATTTCCTTCCGCGGCCGTGTGCATAAAAAAAGAAGGGAGCAGATAATGTTTGCAAAAAAACTGAGAAAGCAATATGACGGAAAAACGGTTGTCGATGGCGTCAGCTTTGAGATTCCAAAGCAGGCGGTCATCTCTATGATCGGACCGAACGGCGCCGGCAAATCGACCGTATTAAATATCCTGTCCCGGCTGATTGCGCGGGATGGCGGCGAGGTGGATTTTGAAGGGAAAGATATTACGCAGTGGAAAAGTCGCGATCTGGCGAAGCGCCTGGCGATCCTTACTCAGACGAATAACATTCAGATGAAGCTGACCGTTCGGGAGCTGGTGACATTTGGGCGTTTTCCTTATTCCGGAAACCATACGACGAAGGAGGATGAGGAAATTATCAGCCGGGCGATCGCTTATATGGAACTGGAAGAATTTGAGGATCGGTTTATCGACGAGCTTTCGGGCGGGCAGCGCCAGAGGGCTTATATTGCAATGGTGATTGCTCAGGATACGGAGTACATCCTGCTGGATGAACCGACAAATAATCTGGATATTTACCATGCCACCAATATGATGAAAATTGTCCGTCGCCTCTGCGATGAGCTTGGGAAGACGGTGATTTTAGTGCTGCACGAAATCAACTATGCGGCATTTTACTCAGACTACATCTGTGCGTTCAAGGACGGGAAAATTGAAAAATTCGGTACCGTGAAGGAGGTGATGACAAAGGAGACCCTGGCGCGCATTTATAATGTAGATTTTGAGATTATGGAGATTGAAGGGAAACCGCTGTCGATTTATTATTGAAAAAGCAGGAAAGGTTTCCTGGTTACACATCATTCTATTGTTTCAGTACTTTCAAAAAAGGAGATTATGTAAATGAAAAGACTTATTTTCGCTGCGCTTGTCGCGGCAATGACAATCAGTGCAACCTGCTGTGCGGAAGAAACGGAAACGACCACCATCACTGCATTGAACGCGGATGGCGAAGAGGCAGAGGTGGAGGTTCCGTATGATCCGGAACGTATCGCGATCCTGGATCTGGCTTCCCTGGACATTCTGGATAACCTTGGCCTGGGCGACCGGGTGGTGGGCACCGCCAGCACTTCGATTGACTACCTCTCTTCCTACTCGGAGGATGAAAATATTCTGAACCTTGGCAATATCAAAGAGGCGGATCTGGAAGCAGTCATGGAATGTGAGCCGGATATTATTTTTATCGGCGGCCGTCTGAGCTCGATTTATGACGACCTGAGCGAGATCGCGCCGGTCGTGTATCTGGCGACGGACAGTGAGATCGGCCTGGTGGAGAGCGTTCGTAAGAATGCGATGACCATCGCTTCCATCTTTGGACTCGAAGACCAGATTGATGAAAAAATGGCAGCCTTTGACGACCGGATCGCAGCGCTCCAGGAAGCAGCGGCAGGCAAGACAGCTCTTGTCGGTATGTGCACCAGCGGCAGCTTCAATCTGCTTGGGAACGATGGCCGCTGCTCCATCATTGGCGTGGAGATCGGTTTTGAGAATCTGACTGCGGCAGACTCGACCTCCACACATGGCAATGAGTCTTCGTTTGAGACAGTTCTGGAACAGAACCCGGATTATATTTTTGTGATGGACCGCGATGCGGCGATTCAGACAGAGGGTGCGCAGCTGGCGCAGGAGATCATGGAAAATGAGCTGGTGATGCAGACGGACGCATACCAGAATGGCAACATCGTGTATCTGGAGCATCCGGCTGTGTGGTACACCGCAGAAGGCGGGATAACCGCACTGGATACGATGCTTGCGGATCTGGAGAGCGCACTGCTCGCGGAGGAATAATGGTATAAGAGCGTTTTGCGCAGGAAAGAAAGGTGGTTCGCAGCTCTTTCTCTGACAGAGGAGGGGCTGCGGGCTGTTTTTTTTGCTTGACAAATAGATAATTAATGAATATGATTAACTCATGTGAATTAAATAATTGGTATTGGATTTCTATAATCATCATAAACGGAGGAATGAATGAACAGGGAAAAGAATAGAAACATGGACGAGGGGCGTATGCCTCACCGCGGAGGAAAAGGAGATCATTTGCTTGAGGAACTGTCGGAGAAGGGAATGCTGCTTTTTGTGGGTTCCGTGAATTGCCTGCGCCATAAGCCATATCGGAGAATTGGGGCACTGATGCGTGAGGGACGGGCGGCGCTGCTTTGTCCGTCGATGAGCGATTTTTCCAGCGGGCGCTATTTGAATCAGATCGTTGAGGCACTCGCAGAGCTTTCCAGGGAACATGGGGAGAAGCGGTTTGTCATTGCCTGCGGCTGCCAGTGGGTCATTCTCTCAACAGACAGTGAGCTGCTGAAGGAACGGGTAAAACAGGAATATGACATTGATCTGACTGTATTTGAAGACGCGCATCTGGAGTTCGGAGATCATGAATAGCGGAGAGTTTTGGGAAAACGATGCGCAGATTTGCTGCCGACTGGTTTGACAGGCGGATTCGATGAAATAAAAGAAAAGGGGACATTGATTATATGAAGCGATTGTGGAAAGTGCTGCCGCCCTGCCTTTCAGATTTGATGGGATTTGAGGCAGTCGTGAATGAGACCGAAGGATTGGGCTTGATCGATGATTCGAGCACCTATAAGCCGCTTATGTTTGGGCGCGGCGGGCATGGACGGCCGGGGATAGAGGACAGGCCGGATCGGGATGGCCATCCGTTGATGAATGACAGTTCTGAGGTGGGCAGTCATCCGTGGGCAGCTGGCAGGTTGGACAGAGGCAAATATGTAGAAATGACTGGGCATCCGGATAGAGACGAACGTGCGGAAATGACAGGTCACCCGGACAGAGAAGGCCGGCCGGAAATGGAAGGCCGTCATGGACATGGCGGCGGCCGGGCTGGATTTGGCAGACTTATGCCCGGGATGCGTGTTCTCAATTCCGATATCCGCAATGAGGATATCATTACGGGTACGGAAAAGAAAGTGATGCTTGCGTTTGACAGGGGGGTGAAGCAGCTTTCCCCGAATTTTGTTTTGCTTGCTTATGGTCCATCCGCGTCTATGATTGGCTCAGATCTGGAATACGCGGCAGAGAAGATTACGGAAGGTTCTGCCTTCGTGCAGCGAACCTCCATGGACGAATCGGCCAGCTTCCGAAAGGAAGGAGGGAGCACTTCTGTGCAGAGCGGCCTTCCCGCAGCGGCGGTGAAGATTGACGGTGAAAAGGATTATCTGTATGGGATCAGCTGTACGCTGGAAGCAATGGGACGCCTTTTGCTGACACCTCGTGAGACAATCCCCGGCTCCCTGAATATTCTTGGCGCCAATACGATTGACTGGGCAAAGGAATCGTTTGCCGATCTGGAGGCGCTTTTGAAGCAGGAAGGAGTTCAGATTCTCTCCCGATGGGGCTGGAAGGAGACGACGGAAAATCTGAAGCTGGCGTCTGCCGCGGCGCTGAACCTGGTAGTAAACGAATCCGGTCTGCGACTGGCCAGGTATATGGAGAGCGAATATGGGATCCCCTATCTGGCAGGAGCACCGTTCGGCGCGGACTTTACGGAGACACTGAAGATCTGGCTAAAAGAAGCTGTCCTGGTGGCTGACACGAAACGTCCGGGAGAGAAACAAAGAAAAGAGGTCCGTTTGTCTGCGTCTGCCGCGAGCCCGAAGGAAGATCAGAGAAAAGAAAATGATGTGGATACAGAGCCGGAAATTCTGATCGTTGGGGAACAGTTTACGGCCAACGCGATCCGCCGGGAATTACTACGCCGCGGAAAATCAAAGATCCGGGTGCTCAGTTTTTATGATATGGACAGGGCATATATGGAGACTGGCGATCAGAAGCTGACCGGAGAGGATGACTTTGCCAGGCAGGCCAATGCAGCGTCTGTCCGTATGATCTTTGCGGATGGCGACCTGCGGCCGTTGGTGAAAAAAGAAGTGCGATGGGTGCGGCTTCCCAATACGGGAAGTATGTTTCCGATGGAATCAGTGGAAGCGTTTCACATGACAGGCAGTGCGCTGGATGTATGGCTGGACCGGGAAGAGCTGTAAGCTTCCGGCATTGCCATTTGGGAATCCGGAAGAACTGTACGCCTCCGGCACCATTCGAAATATAGAAAGGGTGAATGAATCTATGAGACAGATTGCGATTTATGGAAAGGGCGGCATCGGTAAATCTACTACGTCACAGAATCTGGCGGCCGCTCTGGCGGAAAATAAGAAAAAACTGATGATCGTGGGCTGCGATCCCAAAGCGGATTCTACGAGACTGATTCTGGGCGGCCATGCGCGCCGGACCGTGCTGGACACGATGCGGGAAAAGGACGAAGATGAAGTGGAGCTGGGAGATTTCCTCTACACAGGTTTTCAGGGAATGAAAGCTGTGGAATCCGGCGGTCCGGAGCCGGGAGTCGGCTGCGCAGGGCGCGGGATCGTCACAGCCATCAACCTGCTGGAGAACCTGGGTGCCTATACATCGGATCTGGATTATGTCCTGTATGATGTTCTGGGCGATGTGGTATGCGGCGGTTTTGCCATGCCGATCCGGGAAGGAAAGGCGAAAGAAATCTATATTGTCTGTTCGGGGGAGATGATGAGCCTGTATGCGGCGAACAATATCTGCAAAGGGATACGCCGCTACGCGGAAACCGGCAAGACAAAGCTTGGCGGACTCATCTGTAATTCCCGTATGGTGGATCAGGAGAGAGAGCTTGTGGCCGCATTTGCGGAGAAAATTAATACGCAGATGATTTATTTTATCCCCCGCGATAATCTGGTGCAGCACGCAGAGCTTCAGCGTAAAACCGTCATCGAATATGCGCCGGAGTCCGCACAGGCGGACGAATACCGTTCCCTTGCGCGGGTGATTGAGGAAAATACCGGATTTTCCGTGCCGACGCCGATTTCGAACGATGAACTGGAAGAGCTTCTGATGAAGTACATTCCGGTCAAATGACCGAAATCGACCGAAGAAAGACCGGGAGGGCGGCCAAAGAGCAATGGAAAAGCGACCCAAAGCGACCGGTGAATAACCGGAGAGCGTCAGAACGGAAAGCAGAAGGAGAGACAGATGGACAGAGAACAGCTGATTGAAGAAGTTACGAATGCAATCTGGAAAATGCGCGTGAGCCGGAAAAGAAATCGCTTCGGAGAATCTGATTCCGGGCGGGGGATGGTACTCAATTATCTGTACGAACACCAGGGGCAGGCCTCCCCTGGGGATCTGCGCGATTACATGCATGTCACTACCCCGCGCGTAACGGCGGTACTAAATGAACTGGAAGAAGACCGGCTCATCGTCAGAGAGACGGCGGCGTGCGACCGCAGGCGTGTGAACGTGAAACTGACCGACCTGGGAAGGGAGCGTGTGGGGCAGCGGCGAAAGAAAAAACGGGAGGAGACCGCCCGGCTCATAGATCGTCTGGGGACGGAAGACGCAGAGGCTCTGCTGCGGATCTGCCGAGTGGTAGAAAAACTCGGGGATAATTAAAAATTGCCGGTTGACAAACAGAAATATATGCGCATAATAGTTGGCAAGCAAACGGTTAGCATACAAACTAAAAAACAGAAGGAGCCGTATGCAGAAAATACCAGACAAAAAAACGGAAAACCATACGGAATTCTAGACGGAAAAGTGAAGGGAGGAGGAGAAGAGAATGGACAGCCTGCATGTTCGGATTGCCCTGACGAAAGGACTGGGATTCTCTGTGTAAACTACATAATTTCCTGACAACTGGAGAAGCTATGGAAAGGAGAGAATGGAAGCACAATACAGGAGGTTAGTTGTATGGTCAACCAGATGGTGGGGAATCAGAGCGTGGAGTTTCAAAATGCGCCGCGCATTATCAGTAGAGCTTCGGTGGTTGGGCCGAAGGAAGGAGAAGGACCGCTTGGAACCGCGTTTGACCGGGTCTCAGATGAGGCAGAGTTTGGCGAGGATACCTGGGAAATGGCGGAAAGCACGATGCAGAAGGAGGCGCTTCGGACGGCGCTTGGAAAAGCAGGGCTTGAGGCCTGTCAGGTCCGGTATCTGTTTGGCGGAGACCTGCTGGCACAGCTGATTGCGACTTCGTTTGGA
This sequence comes from Lachnospiraceae bacterium, assembly GCA_021199475.1. GTDB lineage: Bacteria > Bacillota > Clostridia > Lachnospirales > Lachnospiraceae > Choladousia. The sequence goes on along the minus strand of JAJQHZ010000062.1, from coordinate 13,175 downwards.
AACGGGGAGACGGACATTCCGTTGTTTGGGCTGTATGGCGCCTGCTCAACCTGCGGAGAATCGCTGATGCTCGCGGCGATGGCGGTGAGCGGAGGCTATGCGGATTATGCGGCGGCCCTCACATCCAGTCATTTCGGCAGTGCGGAGAAGGAGTTCCGGTTTCCCCTGGGATATGGGAACCAGCGTCCCTTTTCAGCTACCTGGACGGACACCGGAAGCGGTGCCTTTTTATTGTCCGCCAGGGGCGGAAGCATCTCCGGATCCGATGTGGACGGAGCCGCTCAGGCTGGTCCGGACAAAAAACGATTCAACGGCGGAGGCGGGGAGTCAGCTCCGGAGAGCGCCGGACGTGTGCTGGTGAAGAATGCGGGAATATCCCAGGCTGCGGATGAGGGGTACGGTCATGTGAGAGTGAGCGGCGCCACGCCCGGGCGGATCGTCGATATGGGCGTAAAGGATAATATGAACATGGGAGCCTGTATGGCGCCGGCGGCTGGCGACACGATTTATCAGAATCTGGTGGATTTCAATTTTCAGCCAAAGGATTATGACCGGATCATCACCGGCGACCTGGGACTGATTGGAAGACATATTCTAATTGATCTGATGAAAGAAAAAGGATGTGACATCTCTGCGCAGCATATGGACTGCGGAATTGAGATTTATGACCGCGAAAAGCAGGATACGCATGCGGGCGGAAGCGGCTGCGGGTGTTCCGCAGTCGTACTCTCAGCGATGATTCTGCCCAAAATCGAGTCCGGCGAGTGGAAACGGGTGCTGTTCGTGCCGACCGGTGCGCTGCTCTCAAAGGTCAGCTTTAATGAAGGCCAGCCCGTCCCGGGAATCGCGCACGCAGTCATATTGGAACATGTGTAAAATTCCAAACAGCATTCGTCACAGACCTGTGACATCAAAGATGGCGGACGTCTGTAACATGCGTTCAGAACTGATAAATGAAGCAGGAACAGCATCAAGGCGGAAAGCCGGGCCATGCAGATTTATCTGCAGAAATAGTACGAGGAGGTTTCTCATGGATTATATCAATGCATTCTGGGTGGGTGGTCTGATCTGCGCCCTTGTACAGATTTTGCTGGAAAAGACAAAGCTGATGCCGGGGCGTGTGATGGTCATTCTGGTGTGCCTGGGGGCGGTCCTCGGGGCAGCCGGGTTGTACGATAAACTGATTGATTTTGCCGGAGCGGGTGCGTCGGTTCCCCTGCTTGGATTTGGGAATACGCTCTGGAAGGGCGTGAAGGAAGCAGTGGACGACCAGGGGGTTCTGGGGCTGTTCGCGGGCGGCCTGAAAACAAGTGCGGTCGGTATCAGCGCAGCGCTGATTTTTTCCTACCTCGCGAGCTGGATATTCAAACCGAGGATGAAGGAGTGACCGGACTCCACGCTATTTGTCAAAAAGGGGTTTTTATGAAGCCCTTGCTATTTCATCCATTGCATGTTAGAATAATTCACAAAGCAGTACAGCTTCGGATTTTTAACAATAACCGGAGCTGTACATCCGGCATCAGAGACCGATGCGGGATATGTGTCGGAAAGCGAGGACATTGATTTGATAGCAAAACCCATGAAGGCAATTCTCCATGCGCTTTCCTACGGCGGCATTGAGGTGGATGCGAAGAGACTTATGGATGCCGGTAATGAAGTGGAGATGCATCGGATTCCCGACGCCCTTCACGGTTTTTTTGCGTTTGGAATTCAGTTCCTTCATGTGCAGGAGAGCTTTGCGTATATCAACCAGTTTCTTGGTAAGACGAGTTGATTTACATAGTATGGTCTGAACCTTCATTAAAGGTTTCGGATGTGAGACGGATATAATGAAGATAGAATGAATCGGGAGATAAGGCTGCAGACAACGGACGTTAAATAACGGAACAGGACAGAGAAACATATGGAAAATCAGTTTTCAAGAACGGAGCTTCTTTTGGGAAAGCAGGCGGTGGAGAGGCTGGCCTGTGCGCGGGTGGCTGTGTTTGGACTCGGCGGCGTGGGAGGCTATACCGTAGAAGCGCTTGCGCGGAGCGGGATCGGGACACTCGACCTGATTGACGATGACAGGATCTGTCTGTCAAACCTGAACCGGCAGATTCTGGCGCTCCACAATACCATCGGGGAGTATAAGGTTGACGCGGCCGAAGCGCGGATCCGGCTGATCAATCCGGACGCGCAGGTAAAGAAATACCGGGTTTTTTATTCGCCGCAGACAGCGGAGCAGTTTAATTTTTCGGAATATGATTATGTGGTGGACGCGATCGATACGGTGACCGGAAAGCTGGCGCTCGTGGAGCAGGCCGGGCGGGCCGGTACGCCGATCATCAGCTGCATGGGTGCGGGAAATAAGATGAACGCAGCCGCTCTCGAGGTGGCGGATATTTATGAGACGAGCATCTGCCCGCTGGCCCGCGTGATGCGCCGTGAATTGAAAAAGCGCGGCATCCGAAAGCTGAAGGTGGTCTATTCCAGAGAGCCGGCGATGGAGCCGACCCGGGAGGAGGAAGAACCATCGCAGCAGCTGCCGCATCCGCGCCGCCAGGTGCCTGGGAGCAACGCATTCGTGCCGGCCGCAGCGGGGCTAATACTCGCGGGCGAGGTGGTCCGGGATCTGATCCGGCAGCCCGCACAGTCAGCAGAAAAGGCATGTGAGGCGGAAGCGACTGGCGCTGTATGAGAATAACCGGGCGGAAGAGTGCATACAGATAAAAAAACGATGGGAGAGTGTGCGATGGCTTACAGGCTGGAGGATGGTCATAAAATAGAAAAGACAGAGCGATGTGACGGGGAAATAAATAAGGAAGAATTGTGTATGGAAAATACGGAAGCCCTGGAGCCGCAAAAAATCATAGATATGGAAGCGGCAGAGCAGCTTGGCGAGCGGCGTTTTTACCATGGGATGATTTTTGGCGCGGTACTGGCGGCTGCCTGCATGATTGTGGTCATGCTCGTTCCGGGGCTGATCCGAAAGCTGACCGGAACGGGGAACCCGGGGGCAAAGGTTCTGACGCAGAGCAGTACGCTTACGAAGCTTTCCGAAGTACAGCAGATTATTGAAGATTATTATCTGGATGAAGTGGACGGGGAGCTTCTTGAGGCCTGGCTTTTTAAAGGGATTGCGGCCGGGCTGGACGACGACTATGCCAGCTATTATACCGCTGAGGAGCTTTCCGATGTGGTAGATTCTACAAAGGGCGAGTATTACGGGATCGGAGCGTCCATCGGCACAGATACGGAGACAGGAGCGTTTTATGTCGCGGAGGTCTACGCGGACAGCCCTGCCGAGGAGGGCGGTCTGCAGGCGGAGGATGTGGTGCGCGCGGTGGATGGAGAAGCGGTCGGCGAGCTGACCCTGACGGAGCTGGTGACATTGATCAAGTCCAAGGATACATTTGTCCTGACTGTGTACCGGCCGGATGCGGAAGAAGAACTCGACCTTACCATTACCTGCAGCGATGTGATCCCCACCTATGTGACTTATGAGCTGCTGGAAACTTCGATTGGCTATCTGAAACTGACCGAGTTCACTGAGAGCGCGGTGGAGCAGTTTCAGGATGCGGTGGAAGATCTGTACAATCAGGGGATGGAAAAGCTGATTGTGGATTTGCGCGACAATCCCGGCGGTCTGCTTACGTCGGTATGTGATATTCTGGACGAACTATTGCCGGAGGATGACCTGATCGTCTATACGGAGGACAAGGATGGCAACCGCGACGAGTACAAATCCGATGAGGAACCGAGCGTGACCTGCGAAGTGGCAGTGCTGGTCAATGGCGGCTCTGCGAGTGCATCGGAGATTTTTGCAGGTGCGATTCAGGATTATGGGATTGGTCCGGTTATCGGGACACAGACCTACGGCAAGGGCGTGGTCCAGAAGACCTACACACTGTCGGACGGCTCAGCATTTAAGCTGACGGTAGAGCATTATTACACGCCGAACGGGCAGGAAATAGACGGAAATGGAATCACACCGGACATCGTCGTGGAGGATTCGGCGGTGGAAGGCGAGGAGAACCCGGCTTCGGACGGCGGGGACGAAAGGGACGTGTCAACGGACGACGCCGCAAGTGAGAACGAGACGGCATCCGGGGACGAGAACGACCCGGTGCTGGCGCGCGCACTGCAGGAGATGTCCGACTGACCAGGGAGGACAGAAACGGGAATGAATCCAATGAAAGCTGCGCAAGGAATGAGAATCGCCGCGCAGAAGGGAGAAGCGAACGTGGAGGACAGAATTATTTTCAGGGAGATGCTGACGGAGCTGAAAGCGGCGGCAGACCGGGCGGATGGAGTGCTGACCCGGGCCAGCGTGCGTGAGACATTAAAGGACATGCCGCTGGAGGAGGAGCATTACCAATTGATTTATGACTATCTTGCGGAACAGGGGATTCGTGTGGTAGAATCCAATGATGGGGGAAAAACGGAGTCTTCTGCCTTAAACGGAGGCGGAATTACCCATCAGGAGGATGTCAGGAGGGCGGATGCGGATTTGGAGCAGGAAGAAGAGACGATTCCGGAGCTGGAACGGAGCGGGCTTTCCTTTTACCTGGATGAAATCGCGGCACTCGCCGATGGGAGCAATGCGGATGAGATCCGGCTCGTGGAGCGTGTGCGCGGCGGTGATGCCAGCGCAAAGGAACGTCTGGTTGAGCTTTATCTTCCCATGATCTGCACGATGGCTGAGGAGTACGGCGAGGAGACGATTCCCTCGGAGGATCTGATCCAGGAGGGAAATATGGGACTCCTTGATGCGATGGCGTCTCTGGAAACACTTGAGAGTGCTGCGGCCTGCCGGGTGCATATTCTGAACAGCATTCGGGAGGCGATGGAGAACGCGGTTCGCAGGGGGCAGGATCAGGGCAGGATGGACGACGGACTGGTGAGCCGGCTGAATCATCTGAATGAGGCGGTTCACAATCTGGAGCGTGATCTTGGCCGCAAGGTGTCTGCAGAGGAGGTGTCCGCGTATCTGGAGATGCCGGAAGAGGAAATCGAAGATCTGCTGCGGGTGGCCGGAGACCAGATCGAGACGGATGCCGGGTGATGGCCGAACCGATGGCTGAAACACGGAAGGAAAGTGCTGTATGGCAGAGTCCGTAAGGCACGAAACAAAAAGCTGGATGACAAATGCGGGAACAGGAGGAAATTCGCAATGAAGAAGACGAAAATTATCTGTACGATGGGTCCGGCGACGGATGACCGGGAAGTGATGAAAGCGCTGGCTTTGAATGGGATGGATGTCGCGCGGTTTAATTTTTCCCATGGCACGCACGAGGAGCAGAAGGCGCGTTTTGATCAGCTCAAAAGCGTGCGGGAGGAGATCAAAAAGCCGATCGCGATTCTTCTGGACACAAAGGGACCGGAGATCCGCACGGGCCTTTTGAAAAATGGCGGACCTGTGATGCTGCAGACGGGGGCGGAGTTTACGCTGACCTCTGAGGTGATCGAGGGGGATGAGCACAGGGTCTGTCAGACCTACCCGCAGCTTTCACAGGACGTGAAGGCGGGCGATACGATTCTGATTGACGACGGCCTGATCGGTCTGAAGGTGAAGGAGATCCGGGGCACGGACATTGTCTGTCAGGTTGAGAACGGCGGCAGTCTGGGGCAGCGCAAGGGCGTGAATGTCCCGAATGTGAAGGTGAATCTTCCGGGCATTACGGAAAAGGACCGCGAGGATATTATTTTCGGTATTCACGAGGGAATTGATTTTATCGCGGCATCGTTTGTCCGCGATGCGGATGCGATTAAGGAGATCAAGAATATTCTGAAGGAGAATGGCGGCGAGAAAATCAGCGTGATTGCGAAGATCGAAAATGCGGAGGGCATTCAGAATATTGACCGGATCATTCAGGCTGCGGACGGTGTCATGGTGGCGCGCGGCGACATGGGCGTGGAGATTCCGGCCTATGAGGTGCCTCATGTGCAGAGGATGATCGTTCAGAAGTGCAATAAGAAGTACAAGCCGGTCATTATCGCAACGCAGATGCTGGATTCGATGATCCGCAACCCGCGTCCGACCCGGGCTGAGGTGACCGATGTGGCGAACGCGATCCGTGAGGGCACGGACGCAATCATGCTTTCCGGAGAGACGGCTGCCGGAAAATATCCGCTGGAGGCGCTGAAGATGATGACGCAGATCGCGGAGACGACAGAGGGCTACGGTCAGGAGAATTACACGCCGAAGGAATACCGCGGACTGCGCGGGGACGCAAACGTGTCGAATGCAGTTGGCCTCGCGGCGATCCAGACGGCGGTCAATGTGCAGGCGGACTGCATTGTGACGCCGACGATGTCCGGACAGACGGCCCGCCTGATGTCGAACTTCCGCGCGCCGATTCCGATCTACGCGATTTCGCCGAATGCCTGGGCACTGCGGAAGATGCAGATTTACTGGGGCGTTACCCCGCTGCAGGGTTACGAGGAGGATACGACGGAGCATATTATCTCTCACGCGATGTATATTGTGAGAAGGGACGGTTATGTGAAGTCCGGCGATATGGTGGTGCTTACGGCAGGCGATCCGGCGACCAACGAGGTGAAGGGCAAGGGCGCGATGACGAATATGATGCATGTCATCCAGGCGAAATAAATCCAGAGGAATCGTCTTTCGCAAGAAACGAGATGCCTGCCTGCATTGTCTCAATCATGGGGGAATTTGCCAGAAATAAGAAAACCTTAATGATTTATTGACGTAGATTTAACGGTCTTCTGATAAAATTAAAACAAATTTCATGAGTTCTTGCCTGCCGATGCAGCTACGAAGGCGGAGAACGGAACAGTTGGCTGCCCGGTCTGTGTAAATAATGCTGCACGGTATCAGCAGGGCCAAAGACGAATGCGGGAAAGGAGCGGAACGATGTACAACATTCTGGTCTGTGATGATGAAAAAGAAATAGTGGACGCGGTGGAGATTTATCTGGTGCAGGAAGGCTTCCGCGTGTTCAAGGCATATGACGGCGAACAGGCACTTGAGCTTTTGAAAAGTCAGGAGATCCATCTGCTGATTCTGGATCTGATGATGCCGAAGATGGACGGGATTCACGCCATTATGAAGATCCGTGAGGAGAGCAGCATTCCGATCATTATTCTCTCTGCGAAGACGCAGGATACGGATAAGGTGCTCGGGCTGAATCTCGGGGCGGACGACTATGTGGCGAAGCCGTTTAACCCGCTGGAGCTGATCGCCCGCGTGAAATCCCAGATTCGCCGCTATACGAATTTTGGCTCTGCCATCGACGCGGCGGGCTCGGAGCAGATTTATAAAACCGGCGGACTGGTGATCAATGATGACCGGAAGGAAGTCACGGTGGACGGAGAGCCAGTGAAGCTGACCCGGATTGAGTACAATATTCTGCTGTTTCTGGTTAAGAATAAGGGAAAGGTGTTTTCCATCGACCAGATTTATGAGGAAATCTGGAAAGAGGAGGCCTTTGGCGCAGACAATACGGTTACGGTGCACATTCGCCACATCCGGGAAAAGATTGAGATTGATCCGAAGAATCCCAAATACCTCAAGGTCATCTGGGGGATCGGCTACAGAGTGGAGAATATTTAGTGGGGCGACTGATTTATAATAAGAAGGGGAAGGTGCTTCTGGTCCTGCTGCAGGCAGCGGCGGTCGCCGGGCTTGCCTTTTGTCTGGTCAGCATCAGCTTCTGGATGGAGGATTCCTGGAGTCTGGACAGCCTGTCGCAGAGCTATGAGGAGTCGGAGCTGTTTTTCCGGCGGGCGGGCATGATCCTTTCGAATAAAATCCGCGGGCAGGACAATGCGCGGCTGCTGGAGACGGACGGAGAATTCGACCGGGAGAAGCAGATTGACATTCAGTCCTATGATGAGATCGGCAATACGATTCAGGATCTGAACACAACCTACCTGCTGGGCGACCTGCTGGATTTTTATGAGAACGGCGGCTGGCAGACACTGCATGATGCCATCGGGGCGGCGAATGAGAATGAGAGCGGCCAGGAGGCCGGGGAATGGCTGGATGAGCAGTCCTCGGTGCTGGAGACGATTCTGCCGGTGACGGGGATCTCGCTGGCAGAATGCTCACGCTGGTATTCGGATGCGGCCGGCTACGTCGAGGAAATGTATACGAAGCTGGACGAGACGTGCGAGGACCTCTATGAGCGGTATGTGGAGTATACGACGGTTCAGAATGAGAGCTGGTCGGATGAGGCTCCGTCCAATCTGCTTTACTGTATCGAAGATACGTCCTCCGGGGAGCTGTATACAAATACCGGTGCTGCGTCCTATGAGGAGGCCGTCGGGCTTGCGGAGGCACAGGAGGAGTACACCAGCCTTTACGAGGGAGAGCGCAGCTTTAACATTATGGTATCGAATCCGGACCGGATTCTGAACGCCGAGGCGGCGGAGTGGTTTCTGGAGCAGCGTTTTGTGGGAACGAACGAGAAGGTTTACGTAGCCGTGAATACAGACTACCCGGTCAGCGATGAGCTGCAGACCGGGCTGGAGTTTTACGCGCAGCGGGAGAATCTCATTCGAAATGCCGGCATCGGAGCCATCTGTGCGTTTGCGGTTCTGGTCGCCTGCTTTGTGTGCTCTCTGCTCGGAGCGGGGAAAAAAGAGAAAGGCACCGATACGGACCTGCTGCCTGTCGATGCGGTTCCGACGGAGCTGGCAGCAGGGGTCTATCTGATTCTTGCTATTGTGTATTCTCTGATTGCATCCAGGTGGGAACAGATTTCCGGGTTCCTTCCCGGAGAGGAACGGGTTCAGGTGGCGGTGGTATTTACCTCTGCCTGGCTGATTTTTTTGTCGGCGTGTCTGGGATTCGCGAGACGATTTTCTGCCGGAACGCTCTGGACAAATTCTGTGACCCGGACGCTCATCCGGACCTGGCGGCAGGTGAATTCCTCGCGCGCGGCTTCCGGGCAGCTGATTCTCCGTTATATGGGATTTTTTGTGCTGAATTTTCTGTTCCTGCTTCTGTTTGGGCGCGCCGGGCTGGTGCTGGTGGTGCTGCTGGACATGGCAGTGCTGCTGTACCTGATGCGGGATATGGCCGGGAATCAGAATATCTATGAAGGAATCCATCAACTCTCTCAGGGTGATCTGCAGTATCGGATCGATACGACGACGCTTCAGGGGGAATCCCTGCGGATGGCGGAGGCGGTCAATGAGATGGGAGACAGCCTGTGCGCGGCGCTGGAGGCAATCGTAAAGAATGAGCGCCTGAAGGCGGAGCTGATTACGAATGTTTCCCATGACCTGAAGACGCCGCTGACCTCGATTGTGAATTACGTCGATCTGCTCAAACGAGAGAACTTGGACAATGAGCGGGCCAGAGGGTTTGTTGAGATTCTTGAGCAAAAATCCCAGAGGCTGAAGCAGCTTACGGAGGATCTGGTGGAGGCCAGCAAGATCAGCTCCGGAAATGTGGAACTGGAAATTGTGCGAATACAGGCACAGAGCATGCTGATGCAGGCCTGCGGTGAGTTTGAGGAGCGGTTTGAAGAACACGGCCTGACCTTTGTCTGGGAGATGCAAAAGGAGCCGGTCTACATTATGGCGGACGGCCGTCAGCTCTGGCGCATATTAGAGAACCTCCTCGGAAATATTTATAAATACGCAAAAGAGAATACGGAGGTACAGGTAATCCTGCGGCTGGATTCTGCCGGGCTCGCAGGCGGCAGTGACTCCGGAAATTTTTCAAAGGGGGCGGGCAGCGATCATGCTGCCGCGGACAATCGCGCAGCGGATGTCCGAACCGATGCGCGCAGGAGCAATGAGGCTGACGGGGGAGCAGCAGAGGATGAGGTGATTATCGAGCTGAGGAACGTCTCCAGGGAGGAAATTTCGATTGAGGCGGACGAGTTGACCGGACGGTTTGTAAGAGGCGATGCGAGCCGCAGCACGGAAGGCAGCGGACTTGGGCTGTCGATCGCGCAGAATCTGGCGGAGCTGCTCGACGGAAGCCTGCGCATTTCCCTGCAGGACGGCGTTTTTACAGCGAAGCTCCGTTTCCCAACCGCGTAGCGATATGCCGGATATTCTTAACGAAATCAGGTTTCTCTAAAATTTCTGTGAAATAAAACCGCCATCCGTTGACATTCCTTTCAATCTGGCGTAAATTCTTTTTTAAAAAAGAAATCTAGAAATGTGAGGCGGATTTTGAAATGAGAAGAAAAATTTCGGATTTTTTCTCGGACTTTATGTATGGAAGATATGGTACAGATGATCTTTCCAAATTCATGCTGGCGGTATGTCTGGTGCTGCTTGTGATTAATATATTTACAAGTCAGCCGCTGGTGTACCTTCTGGCGCTGGTGATTCTCGTTCTGAGCTATTTTCGGATGTTTTCCCGCAATGAGATGAAGCGCCGGGCGGAGGATGATAAGTACCATGAGATTCTTGACAGCATTACGGGACGTTTCCGGAAAGCAGAACGGCGCGCGAAGCAGTCGAAGGATTATCATATTTATAAATGCCCGTCCTGCGGACAGAAAATCCGCGTGCCGCGGGGGAAGGGGAAAATCTGTATTACCTGCCCAAAGTGCCGCAATGAATTTCAGAAGAGAAGCTGATGACGTATGTTTGGCTATATTTATATAAATGAACAGGAGCTGAAGCTGCGGGAATACACAACCTATCGCAGCTTCTATTGCGGGCTGTGTCAGGAGCTGCACCGCCGCTATGGCAGGAGAGCGCAGATGGTGCTGAACTACGATACGACCTTTCTCGCGATCCTGCTCACCGGTCTGTATGAGCCGGAGACGGTATTTGATGAGAGCCGTTGTCTGCCCCATCCGGTGCATAAGCATAAGATGGCGCGCAACGACGCGATCGGCTATGCGGCGGATATGTGTGTGCTTCTGGCTTATCAGAAGGGACTGGACGACTGGGAGGATGAGCGCAAACCCGGCGGGCGTGCGATCGCTTCTCTACTGAAGAATGCGTACAGAAAAATAGCGGGCGATTATCCGAGGCAGACGAAAGCGGTCGAGGAAAATATCCGGCGCCTTCATGAGATTGAGTCGGTCTGGAAAAGCCAGAAAGCGTCTTCCGGCACGGCCGACGGCAATTCGGGATTCGAACCGGATCGGGATGGCCAGGGACGGGATTCTTCCATTAACAGGGTGACAGATATTGATTATGTGGCAGGACTGACCGGAAACTTTCTGGCGGAGCTGTTTGTCTGGAAAGAGGATCTCTGGCAGGATGATCTTCGGCAGATTGGATTTTATCTGGGGAAATTTATCTACCTGATGGATGCCCTTGAAGATATTGAAAAAGATAAAAAGCATGGCAATTACAATGTGTTTGCGGCATCCGAAGCTGGTGTGGGGCGTGATGCTGCGGCCGGTAACCGGGAAGGCGCCGGATGTGAGATCTGGGCGGATCCGAAACGGGAAGAGATTCAGAAAATTCTGACCGGAATGATGACCGAAGCTTCGCGTGCATTTGAACGGCTGCCGGTATTGACCTATGCGCCGATTATACGAAATATCCTGTACTCCGGAGTCTGGTGCAAATATTCGGTGATGCAGGAAAAGGCCGGGAGGAAGCGGAAAGAACAGGCAGGAACCGGCGGTGGAGGAGACTATGAAAGATCCATATGAGGTTCTGGGTGTATCGAGGAACGCTTCTGAGGAGGAAGTAAAAAAGGCTTACCGCAAGCTGAGCAGGCAGTACCATCCGGACGCGAACATTAACAATCCGAATAAAGCGCAGGCGGAGGAAAAGTTTAAGGAAGTTCAGCAGGCTTATCAGCAGATCATGTATGATAAGGAGCATGGCGCCGGCAGTTATGAGGCAAAACAGAATGGCGGCCGGTCATCCTCCTCTTCCTCCGGCGGATACGGGAGCAATGGCGGTTATGGCGGATACGGCAGCACCGGTGGTTATGGCGGATATGGACGATACGGCGGGTACGGAAATGCAGGCAGCTCCGGCTCCTCCGCAAACGATGATCCGCATCTGCGCGCGGCTGAGAACTATATCCGAAGCAATCATTATGATGAGGCCATCAATGTGCTGAACGGCATTCAGAACCGCAACGCGCGCTGGTATTATCTGAGCGCACTGGCGAATTCCGGCCGGGGAAACAACGTCCTGGCTCTTGACCATGCGCAGAAGGCGGTTCAGATGGAGCCGAACAATCTCCAGTACCGTCAGCTCCTCTCCGAGATGGAAGGCGGCGGGCGCTGGTATCAGTCGATGGGAGAAGAGTATGGCAGCCCGATGGCGCATGCGAACAATTACTGTACGCGCCTTTGCCTGACCTGGTTTATATGCAGCTGCTGCTGCGGCGGAGGCGGGCGCATGGGAATGCCCATCATATGTTGCTAAAGTTTCATACAGCAGCAAAACGAAAAAACAGCCTGTGCGGATTTATCCGTGCGAGGCTGTTCTTTCGTTTTGAGATGGGCGTGAAACGCCCAATCAGCCGAAGACATATGACGCGTAAGCGGCATATAGCCTGCAAGGCAGGCGGTCTGCGGCCTGCTGTATGGAACTTTTAATAAAGGGAAAGCAGTAAAACCAAAAAACAGCCCGTGCGGATTTATCCGCAGAGGGCTGTTTTTTCGTTTTTATAAAATCTTATAATACCGCGGACGTGCAGTTCGGGCATTTGGTCGCGTCTTTATGTATTTCCGACTTGCAGAACGGGCAGATCTTGGTCGTTTTTTCCGGTTCCGGAGCCGGCTTGTGAAGCTTGTTGATGCCTTTGATCACGGCGAAGATGACAATTGCGGTCAGCAGGAATTCCACGACCTTCTGAATGAAATTGCCGTATGCAATGACGGATGCGCCCGCTTCCTGTGCCGCGGCCAGGGTGCTGTAGCTGTTTCCATCCAGAGGGATCATCAGATCCGTGAAGTTGATGCGTCCGGTGACCAGCGTGACGACAGGCATAACGATGTCATCAACCAGTGAAGAGACGATGCTGCTGAATGCGGAGCCGATGATTACGCCGACAGCCATATCAATGACATTGCCGCGCATAATAAAGGCTTTGAACTCGTCTACAATTTTGCTCATGTTTTTTTCCTCCGTTTTCTCATGATGGTGCTGTGATGGTTTGCTACACCTCACACCTGCAGATCGGAAATACCGCAATTCTGGTCAGGGTACGGCTGTAGCAATTGTTGTTACAGGTCACACCCGAGCCAAGCCCCACCAAGGAGAATTTAAGTACTAAATTG
>JAJQHZ010000030.1 GCA_021199475.1 Lachnospiraceae bacterium | reverse complement strand
CGGAATGATGGTATCATTCCGCGGACGGATGGTATCTCGCGCGCGGAATATTCATATAGTGATGTTAATTATGAAAGCGAAATGTTTGTGAACGGATTGATGAAGGTTTCCGGCGGATATTTTTTTGTCTTGAATTTTAATATATCGGGGGCAAATACCATCTCTGTATATGAAAGAGATTTGGAGGTAAAACAGTTCACGGTGAATGTCCTGGATTATGATGAGGCAGAGGGGAAGTGGATACAGTCACTCATTTCTGAGCATACGACATCAAGTATGACATCGTTTGAAAAAATGAGCGCGATATGCCAGTATTTATTGTATCAATCCGAGTTTAAATATCTCACGAACCTGAAAGACACTGAAAAGGCACTAATTTTAACGACTGAGAGCGTGCCATACTTCGTTTCGAAAAGATGGGATTCCTGTACCTCGCCTGCAGCCCTTGCGAAAATCGCGGAAGCGATCGGCGGGTTTGATTATATCCATAATTGTTATTCCGACTATTCTTATGGGACAACGGAGTGGAGCAATACGCATTTCTTTTGCAAAGTCGGCATAGGGGATGATATTCGGAGTTATACCGTATGCCCCGCTACGTCAACCGGCGAGGTTGATTCATTCCAGTACATTGATTTTAACTCTACATCAAATCTGACGAGGATTGGCTGAACGGGAGCTGCGCAGTGTCTAGATATATTGTCCTTCCTCCCTTATTCTTTTTTCGCGCCTGCCTAATTGAACTGCCGAGTCTTCCTCGGCAGTTGCGTTTTTCTTCCAGTTCACTATCCAAAAATATTCTTCCGATAAGTCCGTCCTTTGCTTAAACATCTGCCCACAAGATGAAATCCAGCTTCTTCACATCGGTAAGGCCCGAATTTGGATGCTTGCCGTCGAACAGATGGATGAGCTCCTGGCCCTCGTTTGATTCCAGATACTCATAAAATCTGCGGCAGTAGTCGTGATACACCTTTATCACTTCTTTCTGCCGAATAGCTATGGGCATGCCATAACCGGGTACCTTCATTCCAAAATGCAGCACGGAAACATTCCTGTCCCATATAGGCTGCGTAGGGTCGATCACATGAACCAGCTTGCTTGAAAAGGATACTTCGAGCTTGCCATTGGCGCTTTTCAGTTCTTCCAACGTCTCCTCAAATGTAGCTCCGACATTCTTTCGTGCCTCCAGAAAAGAGTAGAACTTATCGTAGTACAAAGGTGTTCTGGAACGCATTACAAAAAATCGATTGAATGTACGCCGGAAATCCATATCTGTCGAAACATCCGTCTGATAGAGAACCGCCATAATTTGTTTGTATTTATTCATGCCGTCTAGCAGCTTTACGTTGTCGGACAGCAGTTGCTCCGCCTTTTGTATGCTCAACATGTTTTTCATCCTTCTTCTTGATTCTGCGGCAATCCAACGGTATCATGCGAATGTACGCTTTAGGAGTTCCTCCGCACTTTCGTCCTCCGGATCATTTGTGCCAAGTTCACCTCGGAATGCCTTTGCCAGAATGGATTTTTTCATAGCCTCTATAGCATCCAGAGTTGCTTCTTCTTTGGCTTTCGCTTCAGCTTCTTTAGCGAAGAAATCATCGAGGATACGTATGATTTCTTTCTCCTCATCTTTATTGTCGGTCACATTGACACAAAGCGCAGATAACTCTTTTTGATTAATTTTAGGTAAAACAGAGCGTGATCCGGCACTTGACGCCTGCTCCAGAAAATCATCCGAAAGCATCTGATACCAAAGCAGCTTTGTATTTCCGATAGCTTCAATAGGATACATATCGGCACTGCACAACCCTTCAAAATCGACTAAAACCACCTTAGAAAGGTATGGTCGAATCTTAGAATATAGTATTTGACCTGGATAAAAATGGTGCTTTCCACTGGATACACCATCCTCTTCAATCGTATGATATTCAAGAAGTCTTCCTGTTTTCTTTTCAATATTATCCGGGGCAATATGAGGGAGTTTTCTATATTCCATCGGTTCCACGAGATTGCTTCGTATATGTGCTGCCTCATCAAAACGAACACATTTCCAGGTGGATTCTTTCTTATGTTCTCTTCTCCAATTCTCTGTAAGTTTTCCAGAAAATGCACATTCCAAAACAGAAGAGCGACGCGTTTCAAAACTCTCCAACGCTTCCTGCGCCTTTCCCTTGGCTTCATCCAACTTGGCAAACAGGCTTTCAATGCGGTCAACAATACGCTGCTGTTCCGCAAAGGGAGCTAGTGGAACAGGATAATTTTTAACATAGTTCATACTTATTCTTTGCTGACCAACAGTCCCACTATATGTGGATGCTCCTCCTCGAATAAAATCTTCTGTGGAAATAAGCCAGAAAGTATATGTCTGCAAGATATCTTTGCTTCTCAAAATAATAAGTTCAGTAGTACCACCTCCTACTCCATTAGGAAGGTTGCTAATCATCATAGATTTACGATTTTCAAAGCAAGGAGAAATTTTAGCGAAGGCAACATCACCATCAGCAAACTGAGTATGTCCTTTTTTCGCTTTTTCCCATGGCTGAATCTCAAAAGTGTAACTACTAAGCATTCCAGGCTGTATTTTTTTCCATAGGGATAAAAGCAGCATCTATTTCATCTTTAGCTTTTATCTTTGGGTTTATTTCGTATACATCTCCCAATCTTATCCAGCACCAATTAGTCGGCACCTGATACGGCTGCTCTTCCACCGGCACAAACGGAGAGGTCTTTTCAGTCTTTTTCTTTGCCATCACTCCGCCTCCGTTTCCAATGACTTCAGCTCATTCACAACGCTCTTCAGCAGATCCATCGCTTCCTCAAGGTTGGCAATGCACTCCTCCGCGCTTTCAATTGGGTTAGGAAGTTCGTTGTAGTCTGCCAGGGATTCATCCCGGATAAGTCCCAGATCCAGGCTGTTTCCCTTGGCTGCGATCTCGTCTCTGGTGAATCTGCTCCATCGTTCATCTGTTACCGCGCTGCGGTCTTCTGCGGTATAGGCTGCCTCGAATCCGACAAAGTGCTCTTTCCTGAGAGGATTGGTCTTGCCGAATGACGGCATATTTGTGCGCAGGTCATAGAACCAGACTTCGCTCGTGTTTCCTTTGTCCATCTTGCCACGGGTAAAGAACAAAACGTTCGTTTTGACTCCCTGCGCGTAGAAGATTCCAGTAGGCAGACGCAGAATCGTATGTAAATTGCATTTGTCCATGAGGTCACAGCGAATTTTCTCGCCATCGCCATCCTGGAACAGCACATTGTCCGGCAGGACAACTGCGGCACGAGCCTTGCCATCTGCCTTCAGGCTGCGGTAAATATGCTGCAGGAAATTCAGCTGCTTATTGCTGGTCGGGAAGGTGAAGTCATCACGGGTCGCACGCTCTCCGCCCTTCTTGGTTCCGAATGGCGGATTTGCTCGTGTTAGCCAAGGACTAAAAAATAATGACCCACTTGAGGGGA
>JAJQHZ010000026.1 GCA_021199475.1 Lachnospiraceae bacterium | reverse complement strand
TATTAGTGCTAATAAATCATAGTGCTAATAAAGTTACTAGGGAAGTCAAGATAACTTTCTTGTAAAAGTTTTAAAACTTCCAGGTTATCACCTTCAATATAGAGATTTTTAGTTGTATTCCAATCCAGGCTTTCCTCAGGGCAAGGCCGTAACGTTTTGCGAATAGGTTTATTGGCCTCCACGATAGAAGCTTATTTGCCTACCCAAGTAAATTCATAAGCCTCAACCCCATCTACGATGTCATCGGACAGCATCTGCCGGAGCACCTCGAAATTAATTGCCTTATTAGCGTTCCCATTTTCATCAATTGTCTCTGTAATGCAGTTTGGAAACAGCACCGCAATCTTTTCAATATTCTGTTCAGCCATATCCACTGATTCCATTTTCATCTTTTCCATTTTATTACTCCTCTACTGATTCCGGCAGAGTTCCGGATTGTTTTGCAATTTTCTTTTCCTGTGATTTTACCCGGCGTTCCAGTTTTTTCAGATCTTCTGATGGAGGCAGCTCCTCAGGTTTTATGCCTCGACTTCCTAACATCTGTCGAACGGATGCGTTATTTTGAACGTGTTCAACGGTAATAGCCGTCTCTCCTTGCAAATCTTTTTCTTCCGTATTATAGTTCGTCATTTCTGTTGCCAGATTCTTGGCAGCAATCGTAAGTGTTGGCAAAAAATCAGCTAAGGGTCTTGTATCTTTGACACCTAATCGCTCTTTCATTTCCTGCGTTGAGTGTCCACCAAACAATGCCTGATCACCTTTAGAACGAATTCGTCCAAAACCGGCATCGTCTACGCCTCGCTCATAAATATTTTGTGATAAACGTTTCTCAGATTCACGCAATTTACTTCTGGCCTGAATTCGTTCTATATAAGCAATTCGTTCCTCAATAATTTCCTGTTTCCTTGTTTGAACAGCAAAATAACTTTGTGCGAATGCAATTTCTTCTTTTTTAGGATCTCCATTTTGCGCAATCAGATAACAGGCATAACGTGTAAGCATATAATCCTGAATGCCTCGTTGAGATCCACTTCCTAAGGAGACCATTTTCGTGACCTCACGAAAATGGTCAGATACAGCTATTCCAGAGGATTCACAGCTTTGAACTGCACGTTGAATCGCATTATTAAAATTTTCCCACCTATCATATCCTAAACTTTTCATCAATTCGCGAGCGTACCAAAACTCTACATCATCAACCACATGTATCAGTTCATCAAATTGGCTTTTAATTGTCGCGATTTTGTTCTTATCCATACTCAAATATCTCCCATTCTGTTTCTTAATTTTTTCAACTCCGCATTCATCTGCATCTGCTTATTCAGCTGTTTTTCCTTCCGAATTTTCGCCTGCAAAGCATCAATCTGTTTCTGCAGCTGTTTTCTCTTCTCAGATTTGAACGTGGCTTTCCGGCGAATCCAGTCCGCGCATTCCCTGGCAATGGCTTTCTGTGTCATTTCATTGCGCAGTTTTATTTCAAATTCTGTACCATAAAGGCTGTTCTCACGATTCATCCGCGGAATATAGAACTCCCTTTTTTCCTTGGAAGCCTTTTCTGTGGTAAAAGTCGGGGAGGTAAAGATGAAGCGAAATTCGTTCACTCCTTCCAGCTGTTTCTTGAGCTCCTTGTACGCATACATTGAAAAACACGCTGCCGCGATGGAAACTTTGCTTCCCTTCGTAATCGTTGCGGCCATGTCATCACGCACGATTTCAGAAATATTATCAAATATTTTCATGAATGTATCTCCAGCCTTTGTACCTATCCCATTAGTTCCTCTATCCGTTCCCGCTGCTCTTTTACCACAACTTCCGGCGAAATCACCCTCATCTGCTTTCCAAACTGGAACAGCCAGCCCCAGAAGGTGGGTGAAATTTGCACATCCACGGTTGCCGCAACCTTGTCTATTCCGGCGGGCATCATGCTGATTTTCTCTCCAAACCGGTCATATACCGCTCCGATCAACCTAAGATCGAATTCCAGTATGACTGTCTGCAGCTCACCGCCGTACATCTTTATCGCCTGTTCTGTATATTTGCCTACGCTGTCTCTGAGTGCCAGTGCCTTTTCTGAAATATCCTCATCTATCACTTCGACATTATCCATGCGGTCAACCCGGTAATTTGCCTTGTTATCATGTCTGGAACTGTATACCACAGCATAGTAATTATCTTCATTATATACAAGCGCCACCGGCTCCACAACGTAATGATGGCCGTCGCGCCGATAGGCACGTTTCCCTTTTATGTTCAGGTCATAGTATCGAAAGATAATTTTCTTCCTGCGCTGTATGGCGTCCTCAATAGCGTCGACATTACAATAAATGCTCTCGTTCGTATGCTTCCGTGTGTTAAAATGTGCAAGATTGCTTTTGAGTATCGCTGCCCTGTTAGTGCCTCCCTGACCGGCAATCTTGTTCACCAGTTCTTTAGTTTTCTTCTCGGTAATAAAGCTGGCAGCCTGTACCGAATCAATCATAATCTTCAACTCAGGCACAGAAAAATTCCGGTCTTCAATATAGTATCCTTTTCCCTTGCCCACCCATGTCCAGAGCACCTCTATTCCGTTATCATTCAGAAGCTCTATGTCCTTACTCAGGATACGCCGGTCACAGGGAATATCCATTTCTTTTAACCGCTCACAAATCTGAGCAGTAGTCAGGGGAT
The DNA here is from genome assembly GCA_021199475.1 of Lachnospiraceae bacterium. GTDB lineage: Bacteria > Bacillota > Clostridia > Lachnospirales > Lachnospiraceae > Choladousia. The sequence continues at coordinate 19,025 of JAJQHZ010000026.1, read as the reverse complement.
GCTGTTCATCCGTCTCTTGCCGCAGCAAATCAACAAGCTTCAGCAATTTTATTTTCTGCCAGTTCTCTTTCGGCATGGATTTCCCCTCCAATGGATCGATACAAAATATAAAAAAAATCGTGTATTATTATACCAAACCCTCGTCTTGTTTGCAACAAAGCATTGGTATTTTTACCAATTCTACTGTCTTATTTTTGAGACAACTGTTCGTCTCAAATCCCTGGTTTGATTTTTTTGAAGTCTGTCCAAATCAGAGACATCTGGCCGTCCAACGGAAAAACTGCCATTCCCCCTTGCAAACATAAGTTCTGTTTGTATAATACACTTGCCTGGGACATTTATCCCGGCGCGATGAAAGGAGAACCGCGCTATTTCTTTTGCGGTGTGTGCAGCTTGGATCAGAATAAGGGATTTGGATTTGCTGACCATTGGTCTGGTGAATGACATGTACTGTGAAAGCGTAAATGACCCGTATTCATATGCACGTTTTGGTAATCGGCACGATATGGATTTATTTTAACGGCAACAAAAAAAGAGAGCCACAGAGTGACTCTCCCAGTGTAGTCCGGAAACATACACCTCTCTCGTTAGATATAATATACAGCAGCCTCACAAAAAATGCAAGGAAAATTTTTCTCCGACGCAAATTTTATGTATTCAGATAATTTTCCAAAGCGTTGATTTTATGCGTTACATTTTGCTGGATAATCAAGGCATATATGGGCGGAGCAACGTTCTTCTGGAGAAGCTGGTTTTGCTCTTTGAATTCCTTTACCAGCTTTTTCGCACGAACTGCGCTGAAATCTACACGCTTTAACAAGCAACACACAATAATAATGTAATCCACCAGAGAATAAAGAGTAATGTTTTGTATATCAGTTTCCTTTTCCACCCACTTTTTTAATACAGAATTGATTTTTCTGTCCTTGAATCGTGTGTCAAAAATAATGTTATTATGTGCTACTGCGTTACGCAAAGACTTTATTGTATACAGCATACTGCTGAGCAGATTACGGTTTGTGTCTATCGAGTTGTCAAACATATCCAACAGAGCCATAATGTGTTCCCGCGCGGATTCATTAAGACATTCGAAAAAGCTGGCGAGAACAGCACGAATGGGCAGCTCAGCCTTGTCTGAAGATGAGTATCAAACTTTGATGTGCCATATTGGCACCTCAAAAACAGACACGGAAAACACCACGGAAGGGCAAAGGTGATGTCAAAGATATTTTGCAGCGATTAAAATTGGAAACTGAAGAATGATTTTTAAGGTCGCAAATTGCGACCTTAATAAACCATTTTTTGTCTTTTATCGCTTATCTTACTTATCTTGCTTTCGGCTCCTGCCGTTCGAATTGGTATTTTCCGGTCTCGCCGGGCTTGAGGACCTGTCCTACGCCGTTGATGACGACCGGAAGCACATCCTGATTATGCGTGTCCGCGCAGACCAGCAGCTCCTCGTTTGATACGGTCACCTGATAGCCCTGTCCGTGCCAGATGCAGTGGAAGCTCACTTCCTCCCACCAGGGAATGAAGTGCGGGGTGAATTCTACATGGGATTCCCGCATTTTCATGCCTGCCACGCCGCGGACGACTGCCATCCATGCACCGGTTGCACAGCCGGAATGCACACCGTTTTCTGTGCCGCCGTGCATGTTTTTCAGATCCATCTCGGCGGTTTCCATCAGATAGCCGTAGGTGCTCTCCGGCATGTCCATATCTGCGTAGCAGATGGAATGGACGCAGTAGGAAAGGGAGGATGCAGCCTCGCAGCGCCCCTGGTAATAATCTACGTTCCGCCGATAGGTTCTCATAGAGAGCGGAAGGTTCTGGTACGCAAACAGCATCAGTACATCCGGCTGCTTGATGACCTGGCTCTTGTTGTAGAGGCCGGCCTGCTTCATCTGCGTGTAGCCGCTCTTGCTGCCGCCCTGCACCTCCAGATCTCTGGAGAGGTCGAAGTAGCCGTCAAACTGCGGAATCATGCCGGTTTTTTCATCTAGCGGCAGGTACAGCTTTTCGGATACCTCCTCGATTTCCTGTACATCCGTTTCGGTAAACCCGATTTTTTCTTTTAATGCATTCAGCTCGTCTCCGAACTGATCCAGCAGACGCAGCGTGTCGGAAAGGACGTGCTGCACGCTGTAGTTTGTATAAGCGTTGTTGTCCACATAGGGGTGATGCTCATCTGTGCCGGTCACCTGAAGGATCTCGTAGCGGGATTGCTCTGCATTCCAGACCACGCGTGATACCCAGTAGCGCGACACTTCCATCAGAATCTCCATGCCGTATTCCTTCAGGAAATCGGCATCTCCAGTGCAGGTGTAATAGTTCAGGACAGAAAGCGCGATGTCCGAGACGCAGTGAATCTGCATGAACGGATGACGCACATCGATCCAGACGGTCTCCTCACCGGTAACACCTGTCGTGAATGGGAAGCGCGCGCCTTTGCAGCCCTCCTGAATTGCCAGCTCACGCGCCTGGTCAAGGTGCGAGTAGCGGAACAAAATGTTATTTTTGCTGTACTCCGGCATGGTCTGCTGGAACACCGGCGCCTGAAAAATTTCTGCATCCCACCAGACGAAATTGTTGTAGGTCTCGCCGGTCAGGCCCTTTGCGGAAAAGCTGTGTACAAAATCGTTGCGCTCGATCGACAGCAGAGTATGATAATTGCTGAAACGGATCGCCCGGTCTGCGGTATCGTCTCCCTTTATGGCAATTTCAAGCTTCTGAAACAGCGGACGATATGCCGATACATGCTTCTCATATTCCTTCTCATAGCTGCTCTTCTGGAAAGCGGCCAGATAGCGCTTCACGCAGTCCTGCAGGATTGGATTCGGGGCTGCATCCGGTTCCGCGCATGCTGCAGCTTCCATTTGGGCTTCTGCTGCCGGTTCTGACACCGCCCCTTTTGCCAGGAACGCGTCCTTGCTCGCCATCAGCAGCTCGCTGCCGGAGAGAATCTTGCCTTCCTCGAGGTCACGGCTGGTCACCGTCACGATCAGCTTCTCCAGCGTGTATTTCTGATTCTGTTTCGCCTCAAACGTGATCGTCTGTGCCACCAGACCGTCTTCATGATAATTCTCCCATCGCCCTGTCTCATTTTGCGCACAATAGAACTCATGCGATACGCCGGTCACCGCATGGAAACCATATTTCGGGCCGACGATTTCCTCCTGCCAGAGGCTCTGTCTTTCAAATCCGACATCAATCGAGGTCTGCGGCATCTGCCCGTTGGATTTTGTGCGCAGATCCAGTCCACTGATAATCCGCACCGTGTCTGTATAATTCAGCGGCTCAATGGACGCCTCCATGCAGTAGGTGTGGTCGTCCGCAAAGCTCGCGAACCGCCGGAAGGTCAGACGGCTTTTCTGCCCCTTGCTGTTCTCCCAGACCACCTCGCGGTGCAGTGTCTCATCCGAGAGATCCAGCCAGCGTTTCCAGGAAAGAAGCTTTCCCTCCCACGGATAAAATACCTCGTCGCCGATTTCGAACCGGATCAGGAGAAAATCAAGGAGGTTGATCGCGCGCTCCTCTTTTTCAAACTTCTTCAGCCGCTCTTCATTGACATAAAATTTCTTCATGTACATATTGTCGCACATGGTCAGCCGCACTTCCACCACTTCATCCATCACGCCGCGCACCAGGAAGCCCTGGATCCCGAGGCTGGAAAACTCCTCCAGACTCGCGCGAACACCCATATAACCATTACCGGTGGTCAGAAGCGTGGCCACATTTGCCTCATTCAGCAAGCTGTACTCCTGCTCCATGAGGGTATGGTCATCAATAAATGTTAAACCCGCATAACTCATTTCTGTCTCCTTTTACATGTCCTGCACTATTTATCGTGCAGGACGCTGGCAATGTCCCGATTTCCAACGGAAATCGAGGACGGTACCGCGCCATTGCGAAGCAATTTTATTGCGCGGCTGTCCTTTTATCAAAGCGCCACCGTCAGATTTCCGATAACCTCGCGTTCCTTTCCAGCCACCTCTAACTCAACAGGCATCATGCTCGTCAGATTTTCGATGGTGATCTCTTTCTTTGTCACTGAGACCGCAAGCTTCTGTCCTTTCCAGATGATCGTATAGGAGAGCCGGTCCCACGCTTCCGGAAGCCCCGGATTGATGCGAAGCTTTCCGCCAAGCATCCGCACGCCGCCAAAGCCATAGACGACGCACTGCCAGGAACCGCCGAAGGACGCCGCATGGATTCCTGCGTTCGAGGAGCCCATAAACGGACCAAGGTCAATCATGGCTGCCTTCTGATACAGGTCGTACGCCATGTCGGTCTCTCCCATGTCGCAGGCAAGCACAGCATGGGTCGAGAGAGACAGGGAAGAATCGTGAATGGTTCTCTGCTCATAATATTTCCAGGTCGCCGCCTTTACCTCCGGCGTGAACTGATCCTCCAGCAGGAAAAACAGCACCAGAACATCCGCCTGCTTGGACACCTGGATCTGGTTGATCTGTTCCAGGTTGTAGTCGCGCATGATCCCGCCGATATGCTCCTGCTGCTTGTATTTCGTCAGATCAATATCCCGGCAGCTTAAGTAGCGGTCGTCCTGCGGAAGCACGCCCTCTGCGGTCGGCTGCGGCAGGAAGATATGCTTGCAGGCATCCTCCCATTTGCTATATGAATCATCCAGATCCATTTTCTCGTTCAGCGCGGCAAAAATCTCCGGCTTTTCTTCTTTTAAGACATGATAATATTCCATGGCCTTTTCCATGTTCCACTTCGCCATGTAATTTGTAAATGCATTGTCATTGACGTGCTCACGGAACTCGTCCGGGCCAACCACATCGTTGATGTGATAAGAGCCATCCTCGGACGGTTCCAGCCGGGATGCCCAGAAGCGGGCTGTGTCCATGATCAGCTCATAGCCATACCGATCCATGAAGTCCTCGTCCCCGGTGATGACCGCGTACTGCCATGCGCCAAACGCGACATCTGAGGTGATGTGCTGCTCAATGATACCGGACCACACCTTGATCGGCAGACCGGTCAGGATATCCACGTCACAATATTCCGGCGTTACCTCACCGTCATCCAGCCACGCGGATTCCCACGGGAACATCGCGCCCTGATAGCCGTTATGCTCCGCCTTCGCGTGTGCGCCCGGAAGCGACAGATAGCGATACTCCTCCAGTTTTCTGGCAATCTCCGGATTTGTAAATATGTAATAAGGCAGCAGGAAAATCTCCGTATCCCAGAAGCAGTGCCCCTTATATCCCTCGCCGGAAAGTCCCTTCGCACCGATGTTCATCCGGTTGTCATGCGCCGGAACCATCACGCACATGTGATACTGCGCAAAGCGAACCGCAAACTGATCCAGCTCGGCCGACTTTCCTTCAATCGAAATCGGAGCTGCGTCCCAGACCTCTTTTTCCCATTCGGCCGCGGACTCGTCCGCAATGCTCCGGTAGCCTCGGGCTGCCATCTCCTTGCAGTCCGCCAGGCCTTTCTTCTGGAGACCGGCCGTGATTGATTTCTGAGAAACATTGTTAGTATTTGTTTCATTTCTTTGTGCGGATGCAGCATCTGACTGTGAAGCTGTGCCAGCCGGATTTTCATCACCTGTGCAGTCCTCCGGTTCCGCATAGCTGCCGGCATCCGCATCTCTGGTCGTATAGACATTCGAATATTTCTCAATGGCGAGCATTTCTCCGGCTTTCACTTCGGTCTCGTAGCCGGCAAAAATCTCCCTGCGCTCGATGAATACCTGTGCGTCCTGCTCCAGCTCCCTGCCTCCGAGCACCAGCTTGTGCGCGGTCGTATTGACAAAATCAATCCCGGACTGTGTCGTCCTCTGCACGAACTGAATGAAACGCTTGTCATAAAACCGCTTGTCGCCTTCGGAAAAATGCTGGCTGCCGGTATTCGTCATCGTTCCATTGATACCGGAGCGAATCTTCACAGTCGCGTCCGCGCCCAGCGGCGTCACCTCCACGCGCTGTGCGATCCAGTGCAGCTCCTTCAGTGACACGACCCGGTAAGAGGTAAAGAGAACCTTTGCGCCCTTCGGTGAGGTCCAGACAACGCTTCTTTTGAGTTCACCGATCCGGATATTCAGCTCTCTGGTGTAGTCCTCCAAGCTTCCAACGGTCAGATCAAACGGCTCTCCGTTAATCGTCAGCTCAATTGCCATCATATCCGCCGAATTCGGAAGCTCCGTCACTTCATTTTCATCAAATTTATTAAAGGTTCCGGCGACAAACGTATCGCGCGTCTCCCGCAGATACCGCTCCTCCGTCGCGCTGCGAACGCCGATATAACCATTGCCGAGGCTCATAATCGCTTCGCATTTTCCCAGTGCCAGCGGGTTAAAAGAATCCTCGCGGATCACCCACTCCGACACCTTACCATAATCCATTCCCATGTTCGTATTCCCTCATTTAAAGTTCTGCATTCTTCTTTCTTGCAAAATATCGTCCATATTTAGATTGGCTCAACATTCACATCCGTGTTCTTCGGCAGACCATATCGCGGTTTCCGTTATATGTCCTGCACAGATTTATCGTGCAGGACACAGGCCGCCAGTCTGCAATTTTTATTCCATATTCCCTTATCCCATCAAGCCTTCCCGGTTCCATATGCCTTCATCACCTCATCCTTGCGGATAAAGATGCTGCATTTCTGATATCTGACACGGCAAAGGAACGGCGCCTTCGGATCCATCTCTACGAACGGATGGTTCAGTTTGTCCTCAATCACGGCCGTTCCCGCATAGATTGCGTCGACCAGACCGATAAAATCATCCAGATAGCTTTTCGCAATCGGGAAACCGTTGTGATTCGGCAGAAGCCAGTCATACGCATCCGACAGATCCTTCAGACGAACCGCATTTGCGCGCAGACTCCCAAGGCGTTCATGAATTTCATACGGCGCGTCCGGATTGTTGGAATTGTCATACATCATGACCTGTCCCGCCTCGAAATCATCGCCGCAAAACAGCATCCGCTCCTTCCGGTCCAGGAAAAACAGCGTGCTGTTGCAGTGTGCCGGCTGTGCCTCGAGCACCTCGATGGTGCGGCCGCCCAGCTCAATCACATCGCCGTCATGCAGCAGGATCTTTTTATAATCCGGATGCGGAAGCGCTTCGATCGGGAACGGACCGGAGCCCGGGGCGGTCACGGACGGCTCGTCCACCTTGTAATTCCAGTGCATCATCACTTCTTCAAACTCGCCGTTGCCGGCCGCATGGTCCGGATGATAATGTGTGTTCGCGACAACAATCGGCTTGTCCGTCAGCTTCTCTACAAACGCGCGCAGATTGCCCACCGCATAGCCGGTGTCAATCAGCAGGGCTTTTTCCTCGCCCTCCAGCAGATACATATTCTCGCTGCCGTTCATAAAATTGATAAACCAGGTGCCTTCCTTGGCCTGCCACGCCACATAGCTGCCAAAAATCTGTTCCAATGATGGTTCCATAATCGTTTCCATCCCCTTTCGGTCTTTCTACAGGCACCACCATCCGGCGTGATTTTCCACCGGACGGCGGCTTTTCTTTGCTCAGAACTTCGCGCCCCAGATGCCGCAGAACGGATCCACCGGGTTCGTTCCCTTAAATTCGGAGCGGCCCATGATCTTGTCTACAACCTGATCGATTACCTCTTCGGTCGGCGTGTATGCGTTAATAAAGGTCTTCACCATCGGCGCGTCCACCAGGTGATACGGGTTTGTGATGGAGATAAACATCGCCGGTACATCGTTCAGGAACCACGGTGCATCCGCTGCCATCAGATGTACCCAGTCAATCCGGCGCACGGACTGGTTGCTCGCAGTGTCGATGCACGCCACATACACAGCCAGGTCAAATTTGCTCTTGATATCCTCAACGCCGCCCTCGAACATCTCATAGAAGTCCGGCTTGCTGTAATCAAAGAGCGTCACCTCAAAGCCTTCCTTTTCCAGCTTTGCCTTGATCGTCCCCGAAGCGCCCTCGCCGTCTTTAAAGCCGCCGCCAACGCGATCCTCAAGCAGATACAGACGAATCTTCTTATATTTTTCCGGAGAAATCGGAAGGAGGGACTGCGTATCCTTTACAAGCGTCACGGCCTCATCCGCGCACTCCTTCGCCCATGCCTTGTGCTCCTCGCAGCCAACGACTGCCAGCGCATCCTCGCCCGGCACCAGCGTTCCGGCTGCCTTCATTGCCGGAAGTCCCATCGCCGCCTTCATCGCCAGCGTTCTGGTGACCGCCTCATTCACGCGCTCCCAGGTCAGGCGCCCGTCAGCGAGTGCATCGCGCACAAACTGATAATCCTCACGGATGTCTTTATTGAACAGAATCATATCACAGCCGGATGCGATCGCGGTCGGCACCGCCTCGCTTCTCGCCATCGGCGTGTTAAATCCGATCATCGGCGTCGCGTCGGTCACGATCATGCCGTTGTAGCCAAGCTTTCCGCGAAGCAGCCCCTGCAGGATTTCTTTGGAGAGGGTCGCCGGCAGAATCTGCTCATCGGTCAGATCCGGGTTGAAGAAGCGGCTGTACGCAGGCTGCAGAATATGGCCAACCATGATGGAGAGGGTTCCCGCGTCCACAACCGACTGCCAGATCTGTCCATAGGTCTCATCCCACTTTTCAACGGAAAGACTGTTAACCGAAGCCACCAGATGCTGGTCGCGCTCGTCCACGCCGTCGCCCGGGAAATGCTTTACAGCTGCCGCCACACCGTAATCCCTAAGTCCTTTGAGCTGCTCCTTCACAAACGAAATAATACGTTCCTGATTTGTACCGAAGGTACGCACGTTGGTGATCGGGTTCCTGAAATTCAGATCCAGATCACAGATCGGGGAGAACGCCCAGTTGCAGCCGACTGCCTGTGCTTCCTTGCCCGCGATCGCGCCCAGGCGATACGCATTCACTGCATTGTCCGTCGCCGCTACGCCCATCGGGCGGGAAAAATAGGTGCCGTCCGCGCAGATACCGTTGCCGCCGGACTCCAGGTTCGCGCCGAACAAAAGCGGGATCCTCGAGGTCTCCTGAATCAGCCGGTGTGTGCGCTGCACATCAGCGGCCGGCATCGGGCGGTACAGCATCGCGCCCGGCTTGAATTCCTCCACAAAGCCCTTCAGATAATCCGGATCGATGTTGCCTCCGATCGGGCAGAACAGCTGACCGATCTTTTCCTCATCGGTCATGGACGCCAGGGTATCATTGACCCACTTTACGCCCTCGTCATCCAGAAAAAACGGATTTGCTCTTAAATCTACCATGATAAGTTTCCTCCTTCAGCCTTAATCATGAACGAAAAGCCTTAAATGCTTCCATGTTCTATCAAATCATACGTGTTCCAAATAAATATCATTTCCATGTCTGCCCGATCACATCTTCTGATACGGCTCTGTGCTTTGTATCCGTAAAACTGTTTTTTCATAAAACCATTTTTTATGCGCAGAGCCAGGCAGGGTGTATTGCGGCTAAAGCCGCATCAGAAATCCTTATTCGCCAGGCCGCTGACAGGTTATGCCGGTACGACGACCAGATCTTCAATCTCCGCAATGGCCTTCTCAAGCGCAGCCGGATCAAACGGCAGGAAGCCCATGTGCGAAAGTGCCTCGAGCGAGTTCGCCGCCATCTCCGGGTCGCCGGACATCGCGATGCCCGCGAGCGCCGGTGTGTATTTTTCAAGAATGCCGACCGCATTTGGATCCTGCGCGATTCTGCCGAGCGTCGTCTGGCGCGTATAAGGCTTTCTTGGATCCTCAGCCGGCTGATACAGGAAGTCGTACGTGCCCGCCGTCAGGATCAGCTTCCCGTCTGCGGTGTTCTCCCAGCCATTCGAAGCTGCGGCTGCGGCAGCTTCGGCCGGATCATATCCCGGCAGCTCCACCTCGGCACTGCAGTTAAACGGCACCTCAATGTGCGCTCTGATCTGTCCATCCGCGCAGATTTCCCAGTTGCTCACGTAGGTTCCGTTCACGGAATCGTAAGAGCAGTCAACCTTCGGAATGCGGATGTCCGGATGCGGCGCGATGATGGCGCTCGCAAAGCCCGGGGTCAGCGGACGGATGCCGCCCACATACGCGTATACGAATTCCATCACAGAGCCGTAGGAATAATGGTTCAATGAGTTCATCCCCGTGTCACTGATGGTTCCATCCTCAAATACAGAATTCCAGCGTTCCCAGACGGTTGTCGCGCCAAGATTCACACTGTAGAGCCAGCTCGGGAAGCCTTCCTTGAGCAGGAAGTCATACGCCAGCTCAAACATTCCCGCCTCCGCAAGAACCGTACACAAAAGCGGCGCGCCGACAAAGCCGCCCTTAATCTGGTTCAGGTCCTGCTGCAGGCGTGCACGGAACTGTGCCTTCAGCTTCTCGCGGTCCTGACCGAGGCCGAACTTCATCGCGATGACGCCCGCACTCTGTGTATTGATCGCGAGCCGCCCGCTCGGGGTAAAGAATTCATTGTAAATCGCGGCCTCAATGTGCTTCTCCAGCTCACTGTAGTGTGCCACATCATCGGTCTTTTCCAGCACCTCTGCCATCTCGCGCACCATCTGCGTGGAGCGGTAATAATACAGCGTCGACACATAGGTATCGTCCGTGCTTCCCTTAAAGCTGGACGGCGTCGGCCCGTCGAGCGCCAGCCAGTCGCCGAACGTATCCAGAAAATCAAACAAATACGTGCGCCCGCGCTCCGCGTCCTTGCGGTCGATGTAATCCACCCAGCCTTTCATCATCGGATAACAGTAGGCCAGTTCATTTTTATCTCCATAATAGAGGTACATCGTGTAGGGCAGGAAGGTCGCGATATCGCCCCAGACACTGCCCGCCGTCTCCTGATGTCCCATATTCGGGAGGAAGTTCGGCATCCCGCCGTCCAGAAATTCCTGCTCGTCCTTCAGATCCTTGATGAATTTGTGGAAAAATGCCCGTGTATCCATGTGATAGCTTGCGGTCGGCGCGAACACCTGCGCATCACCGGTCCAGCCAAGCCGCTCACTGCGCTGCGGGCAGTCTGTCGGCATGTCAATAAAGTTTGACTTCAGCCCCCAGACGGTATTTTCATAAAGCCGGTTGATTTTCTCATTGCTCGTTGTGATATAGCCGGTCCGCTGAATATCGGAATAAAGCACACGTCCGATAAAATCATCCTCCTTCAGCTCGCCGACCCACCCGGTCACCCGGATATAGCGGAATCCAAAGAACGTAAAATGCGGCCGCACCGTCTCTTTTCTCCCGTCGGAAACGTAGATAAACTGAGACTCGGCGTCACGATAGTTTCCATTATAAAAATTCCCCTTCTGGAGAATCTCGCCGCAGTCCAGCACCACCTTTGTGCCCGCCGGAAGCTCTGCCTCAAACTCCACAAAGCCCGCGAAATTCTGCCCGAAGTCCAGCACCGTCTCGCCCGCCGGCGTCTGGATCACTTCCTTTACCGGAATGGATTCCTTCACCAGCACCGGAATACTGATCCGATCCATCAGGTGAGATTTCACCAGATTTTTTGTTCCCTCAGACGCCGCCGGATCCGCCAGGACATCCACCGGCTTTTTCTCATTCGCCCTGCCTGCCCAGAGCTGACGGTTCAGCGTCTCGCCCAGATAGATTCCGGAATCCTCAATATCCGACCCGTAATACTCCCAGCTGCCGTCGGTCGCTACTACCTCCTCGGTGCCGTCCGCGTATTTGATGTGCAGCTCCGCGATTGCCGCCATGCGGTCGCCGTAATTGTTCGGCTGCAGAGCCAGACCAAATACGGACATATACCAGCCCTTGCCAAGCAGAATCTCCAGAGTATTCTCTTCTTTCAGGCAATCCTCCACCGGGAACGTGATCACCTGAACGTTCGTCTCATAGTTATTCACATAGGGAGTCAGGTATTCTTCGCCCAGCTTCTGCCCGTTCAGATACGCCTCGAACAGTCCCACTCCGGAGATATACAGTCTCGCGCGGCTCACCTGTCCCTTCGCGGCAAAGCGTTTCGTCAGAATCGGATGGAAGGTATCCTCCTTCGCCGCAGCAATCCAATCTGCTGTCCACGGCTCGTCCATCTTGCCCGTCTCGATCGTCTGAACCTCACTCACAGCACGATCTCCGGCATCGCCGGTCACACTGACACGGAGAAAATATTTCGTGCGCGGCTCCAGATTCACATCCAGCTGCTCGCCGCCCTGCTTCAGGTCAGCGCCTTCCTTCCGGCAGAGGATTTCTCCAAAATCCGCGTCCTTGCTCACCTCGATGACCGCGTCCGTCTGCTTTTTGCTCGCCGTGTCTGTCACGTTCCAGGAGCAGGTCAGTCCGGCCAGTATGTACCCCAGCGGATTCTCGATCCCGTTGATACGGATGTTTGTAATCTTCATGACTGTCCTCACTTTCTATATTCGTTGTTGGGATGTGTTTATGGTTTTAGTTTAGTAAACGCAAGTCAAAAACTCCATGTTCTTTCTTTTACTTAATCCGACGTATTTTCACACTTTTCCGGTTGATAAAAAATGTCGAGGTATGGTATACTGATTCTTATCTGAGACGGAAATCTGAGAATGAAATCAGCCCGATAGAAAACCACATGGGCGGTTTTTCCGATTAAGGAATCGCATAAGAGACTGATGGGAGACTGATTATGAATTATTATATCACCTATGGAGAATTTCAAAACCATTTAACCGAATATAACAGAAAACACGGCAGCCGTGTGCAGTTTCGCGAGATGATGAATTTTCTGTATCAGAGGGGGAAATTATCCGAAGAGCCCCTGCCGCCGGTTTCGCCGCACGAGATGCTGGACGATATCAGCATTGATGAGATCAATCGATACATTGATAACCTTGTGTTTACCGTCAGCGCACATTCTAACGACCCGACCAATGTCACGGAAGCTGACATTATTCCAAACTCACGGGATGTCTTTATCATCCGTCATCCGCGGCTTACGCGCCCGCTGCTGCATAAGCATAACTATTTTGAGGTCAATTATGTCGCCAGCGGTAAGTGCACCTTCAAATTTGAAAACAGCACGCGGACGCTGAGAGAAGGGGAACTTTACATGATTGCCCCAGGCTCCATGCACGACCTGATCATCGATGACGACTCGACCGTGTTCTGCATCATGCTGCGCAAAAGCACCTTTAATAAAACGTTCATAACACTTTTATCCGGGAAAAACCTGCTCTCACAGTTTTTCCGCACGTTTCTCTCCGGGGAAGGCCATACAAATTATCTGCTGTTTTTCTGCCAGCCGACCAAGTGGCTCCGGCTGATTATCTTCAACGCCATGCTGGAGTGTTACAAGAATGACCCCTACAGCAACATCTGCTGCATCAGCTGGCTGAATCAGCTGTTCTCATATCTGTTGCGGAACTACAGCAAAACGGTACAGTTTTACGATTACCAGCTCGGATCAGAGTTTTCGCTGGTGCTTCAGTACATTCAGCACAACTACCAGAACCTGACGCTGGCTTCGCTCGCGGAATTCTTTCACTACAGCGAGCCGTACCTGTGTACGCTGATCAAGCAGAACACCGGGCAGAACTTTACAGACCTGGTCAAGGAGCTGCGCATGAGCGAGGCCGTTGATTACCTGACCAATACCAGCATGAACATCGGCGAAATCGCGGAGAAGGTGGGCTACAATTCCTCCGACCATTTTTCCCGTGTCTTTCGCTCGCAATTTCACGTATCTCCGCAAAAATACCGCAAAGAGCACAAGACGGCGGATGACACGCTGATTCCGTTTCTGGAGGATGCATAAAGCATTCGGGGGTGATAGTATGAATGAAACGAACACAATTAACACAGGCAATAGCACAAAAAAAGCCGCCAACGCAGCTTACTTCTTCCTGCAAAGGAACCAGGGCAATATGACAGCCGAGGAGCAGCATGCGCTGTCCGTTCTGATCGCGGCGGCTGACCAGCAGCCAGACTGGTCGCCCGAGACCTGGCAGTGTGATACCTATTGCCGCAAGGTACGCCATGTCTCCTGCGAAGGGATGCTCTCTTCGGAAGGAGGGGCAGCGAAGCGCTGCCCTTATCTGGATGAAATGCTGTATTAAAAGAATTCGCCTTGGCGCATTCTTGCGGAGCATTTTGCTTTATAGAAACGAAGTTTTCTATAAAGCAAAAATCCCCCTCATTCTGATACAGAATCGGGGGATATTTTTCTTGATTCATTTTCCGGATCCTTTATTGGATTGTAAATGACGCGAAATCCATGATTCCTTCCGCAGCAACAAAATACAATGCATGCTCAGCTGTCGTTGTTGTGAGCGTGGCTGCATTCTCCGTCCACAAGGAGACCACTCCGGAAGAAACCACATTCACTTCTGCAATCAACACGCCCTCCGGCGCATCCAGACGCACTTCCATACGCCCTTCTCCGCGAAGCTCCAGCGTGATTTCTGTTTCCGTTCCATCAAACGTGAAGGATTTAAATCCAGCCACCGCGCCCTTGCGCAGGTTATGGATGAACGGCTTGAGACCTTTGTTCCCTAACAAATCTGCTTCGATTCCCGCTTCCATTTTGCCTGATTCGCTGTCTGCGGAACCAGCTTCCACAGCCGGAGTTTTCTTTTGACCGGAAGCAGCCTCTATGGATACATCCTCCGCTGCCGCAATCTCTTCCTCGGTAATATACGGCCATTCCTCCGGAATCACGATCGCACCGCCGTCCGGTCCTGGCTCTGCCACGTGCCCCACCTTTGTACGGTCGGCTTCGGTCAGGTGGCAGGCGATGTAGGTTTCATATTTCCCTTTTGCCGGGAGCGGTCCGCCGTTCAGGCCGCAGCTGGTGATGGCGATCTGCGGAATCGTGCCATCCTCCAGAATCTGTACCTCATCCGCGCAGCCCTGCCGGTTAAATCCGGTGCCGTGTGTCTGACGATGCCAGAAAATGTAGGTTTTGTCCTGAATCTGAACCAGACCGCCGTGGTTATTGCCGGTATAGTTGACTGCCAGCTCGTTGCCTTCAAAGCCAAGGTCTCCGTTCGAGACAATCACGCCCTGGTAATCAAACGGCCCCTCCGGCGTTTTCGCCGTTCCGTAGCAGAGCTCATTGCCCTGCAGGCTGGAATATACAAAATAATACAGTTCCCCGAATTTGCGGATGCTAGACGCCTCGAAAAACGGATGTGCTTCATAGCAGGTGCCCTTCGCGGTGTCGCAGCCGTTCGCCACACATTTCGGCTCACTGATGATGGTGTGCATGTCGTCCGCCAGGCGGACCATCATCGCACCCGGGATATCCAGGCTCTCCATCCCCGGAAAACGCACGGGCGGACAAAAGCCATAATAAAGATAATTTCCGCCCTCCTCGGAGAGAATCGCCGGGTCAAACCAGCGGCCAATCTGCGGAATCGTCCCATCCTCACATCTCACATAATCCAGAAATTCAAACTGCCCGGCCGGGGTATCGCACACCGCTACCGATATGATATTTACAAAATCCAGCGCGTAATACAGATAATACCGCCCGTCCGGACCCTTTGCCACATCCGGCGCGTAGAGCTGGTGCAGACGTTCTCCCTCGAAGGCCCGGTCGAATTCCGGAATCCCGTGCCCCGCCGGATCCGCATAAGGGGCGCCGTTGATGGGATCCTGATCCTTACGGTAGATCACACCCTCATAGCGCCAGTTCCCCAGGTCGTCCACCGGAGCGCTCCATCCCGCGTAATCCTCCACGCAAAACGAGGTCCCGTTTCGCTGGTCATGGCTGCCATATACATACACTCTTCCGTCAAACACATGCGGCTCCGCATCCGGAACCAGCTCCCAGAACGGGAGATAAGGGTTAAATGCTAGTTTTTTCATAGAACAATTCCTCCTGTGTCACTTATTTATCCGCGCCTGCCTCCGGCGGTGAAAGTTCAGATGACGTCTGTAATACATAAACATAGACACGATCACAAATCCGATTCCAAGGCCCAGCAGGGAATGGATGCATTTTACCGCATTCTGGCTGATCCGCTCCGTATCCTGCAGAATCAGACCGACCACCGTATAGTAGAGCAGATCTCCCGGAATCAGGGGGATGATGGACGGATACAGAAACACGGTAGACGGCGTTTTTGCATACACCGCCATAAATTCTGCAAACAGCACAACTGCCATTGCTGCCAGAAAGCTGTAAATAAAGCTTTCCGAGATAAACTGCAGCAAAATGAGATAAACACAGCGGGTGAGCGCGCCGCCAACCCCCGCGTAGATCAGATATTTTTTCTGGATACGGAAGACGATTCCGAACCCGACCGATGCCCCGAACGAGCAGATGATTAATTTTATCGCGTTTACCATGGAATCAGCCCTCCAATCAGAAAAATACTCAGAACGAAGCCTCCGACAATCGCGACCGTCTCCAGCATGGTTTTCAGGATTTCCAGCATCCCGTTGATCTCATTGCCGCAGAGCAGATTCCGGAACGCATTGACCATCGGAATTCCAGGAATCAGCATCATGCTGTTTGCAATCATGACAATATAGATATCGTCAACCAGTCCGATTTTGCTCATCACGATCGCGACCGTACCGGCCATGAATGTGCAGAAGATATTGAACACCATGCGGTTGACTCCCGGCTTTTTCAGATATATGGACGCAAAATACATCAGCACCGTATTCAGCAGCACCGTGATGATGTCTTTCCACGAGCCGCCGAAAATCAGCGTCAGGCAGGTCATCGCAATCATAAACCCCAACAAGCGAACCTGCGTAGAATAGGTGTCGGTCCTGAGCGTCTCCGCGAGCAGGCCTTCCAGATCGCGGGGCGCCGGCGTATTCGCACAGATTTCCCTCGAAAGCTGATTCAGCTTCGACAGATTCTCCAGGTGCGTATCCATCCCGCCGCGCACACACCGCTGACTGCCCGCATGATTTCCCTCGGAGTCCTCCAGACTCAGCGTCAGGTAGCAGTTCAGTGAAAAAAAGTGCGTCTCCCGGCAGTCATAGCTGTCACAGATGCGGTAGATCGTATCATTGACCCGCTCCAGATTTGCCCCGGCACTCAGCATGGCTTCACTGAATTTCAGCGCAAAATCCACCAGATATTGCAGATTTTTTATACCCTTTTCTTCCCGGTCCTCCTTCTGTCGCAACACATCTGATGCGGCGGAGGATGATTTTATTTTTCCTTTTCCCATACACTCCTCACAATAAATACCGTTCCGGCTATCACCAAATATCCGTGCAGGCGATGTCATAAAATGTCCGCAAAGCTGACGGATCTACCCTTCACTTCGGTCGGCACTCAGCGCCCTTATGGCTCCGGCCACCTGGATCGAAGCTTCGCGGGAGTCAATTGCGGATTCTCACGTCAACCGCAGTCCGTCAGGCACGCAGGCTGTTGCCCGCTCATTCATACCGGAAAATGGCTTCCTCCACGCTGCCGCAGAGGAAGCCACACATAAAATCCAGCTTCATTTATGTAGATTCGCAGACATCCTTCTATAGCCGGAACCGCTGTCATATCGGTACGCCAGTGAATCCCGGGAAATCACAAAGATGTTGATACCGGATCCGCTTCCTTACTCACCCAGCTCCGCTTTCATCTTTTCCTTCATCGCCGCAATCTCCGGGAAGTATTTCTTCAGCGGATAGAACAGCATGATCACCAGAATAACCACAGATACCAGTGCCGGAACCAGGAAACGGACAATATTGATAGAGGTCGTTGCGGAAGCCGGCTGTCCAAAAATACCATAATCGGTACTGAAACCAGCCACTGCAATGATCGCCAGCATACCTGAGTTTGTCACGGTATTACCGCACTTCTGCGCAAAACCCTTGACGGAGGATACAATACCGTTCAGCTGCTTGCCCTCCTTTAGGAGGATAAAGTCAATGGTATCATTTACCAATACATTTACCAGAGCATTTACCATAGCGCCTACTGCAGTCGCTACGAAGGAAAGGATGCAGCAATACCAGAAATTCAGGCGTCCTGTGAAGAACAGGATTGCATAGCAGATAATCGTCAGGATCTGAGATACGATCAGCGCCTGATAACCGGTCTTGAACTTTTTCAGGAAAATCGGCATCAATACCATCCTGGAAATGAGTGCTCCAACCGAGATAAAGCCCATATAAATAGTGATTGTACTGCCAACCGTAGATCCAATCGCTGCCTCATCCATGGTTTCAAAGTTCACACGGCCTCCGGCCAGAATATACTGCGCATAGTATACGGAAGAGGTAAACATGAAGCCATAGCTGACCGCCGCCAGACACCAGCAAAGCATTACCGGCCAGATCTCTTTGTGGCGGAACACATAAATCAGCTGCTTCAGGCCTGCACTATTCGGATCCTTCGGCATGACATAACGCTCTTCCGAGGTCTTATACAGTCCCCAGAAAGAAACAATTGCAAGCACTGCATACAGGCACATCAGGTTGCGGTAGCTGCCAAAAATCTCAACCAGCTGTGTAGAGAAGGTGGAAGCAACTGTAAACGCCAGTGCACAAATTGCCGCGCCCTTGGATACAACTGAGTTCCGCTCCGCATCGTCCAGCGTCATTGCCGGCAGAATTGCCATCTGCGGCATCGTGTAAGCAGTAACGATCATGCCATAGAACATATAGGTAAGGCACACATACACACACTTCGCCATCGGGCTGCCCTGAATGAAGCCCGGGTTTGAGAACAGCAGGAACATATCAACCAACAGGAAGATCGGTGTGAACGTAAACCAGATGCGGTAGCGCCCCTGCTTCGGGTTAATCGAGTCACAGATAACACCCATCATCGGGTCATTGATCGCATCCCACAGAGAGCAGATCAGCAGGATGACGGACAGCTGCGCTGCCGTGATTCCGATCTCCTCCTGCACGTACAGAGAAAAGTAGGTGGAAATGGTCGCCGCGATGGCCATCGCGCCGCCGTTCACGGAAGTTGCGTGGAACCAGGTAAACGCTGTACTCAGTCCCTTCTTTTTAGGTGCTTTTGTTGGATTTTGGTCGCCCATTTTTATCCTCCTTTTTTTGTAAAAATTTCATGCATTTTTTATAAAATTATAAAAAATTTACTGTTGACATTGTAGCGGATTGCACGGAAACGCTCCATGTTATTTTTTACTTTAAAAGCGACA
>JAJQHZ010000148.1 GCA_021199475.1 Lachnospiraceae bacterium | reverse complement strand
GATGCGGCTTTCAAGCCGCATCAACCCACCGTCTTCAAGACGGTGGTCATTGAGTAAAAATAAGAAAATTGGAGTGAAGGAAGTGCCGGTCGGCGACAGGGTGTTGGTGGAAGCGATTGTGTAACAGTACAATGGATCGGTTGTTTTGCGCTTCTGTCATGCATGAGAGATTTCGCATGTTGTTGCGCATTTGTACCCTACATCACCCCATAATACGTCGGCACGAGCTCTTCCTCTGTGTCGGCTTCGTAGTCAAAAACAAAGCGGTCGTATGCGTTGATGATGTGTGTGTTCTGATATTTGTCATAGCGCTTGTACTGGCGGCCGTAGGACATATGGACATGCCCGTGCAGGAAAAAGCGCGGGCTGTATTTGTCGATGAGGGTGATGAAGCTTTTGAAGCCCTGATGGGGCAGGTCGCGCCCGTCGCCGAGCTGGTAGGCGGGGGCGTGAGTGACCAGAATGTCGAAGCCGTGATTGCGGAACAGCTTCCAGCGCAGCTTCCGCACGCGCCACTGCATTTCTTTTTCGGTGTACTGGTATGTGCCGGGGCGGTAGCGCATGGAGCCGCCGAGCCCAAGGATGCGGATGCCGTTGAAGATGAAGATGTCGTCGTCGATACAGATGCAGCCCTCGGGCGGGATTTTTTTGTACTTTTCGTCGTGGTTCCCGTGTACGTAGAGAACCGGGGCGGAGGTGAAGGTGGCGAGAAAGGACAGATAGTGCGGATGCAGGTCGCCGCAGGAGATGATCAGGTCGATTCCGTCGAGCTTGCTTTTTTCAAAATGATCCCACAGGTAGGCGGATTCTTCGTCCGCGATTGTCAGTATCCGCATGATAGTACTGTAGTTCCTTCCTCTGCCATGTATTTCACTGCACAAATGCATAAAATCACTATTTCAAATGACGCGGTATCTTATTCCTGCGAATCAGCGAGCCCGGCAGCTGTGCTTGCTGATTTTTCTGTGTCAAATGCTTCGTGACTCCGCAGCAGACATCAGAATTTTATATATTGCTGAACAGATAGGATCCGTAATTATTGGATCAGGAATATGAGCAATGCCTGTTATAAACGCTAACCATTAACCACTAATCGCTAATCACTACTCACTAACTTACCCACTACCCACTAACACTACGCCTGCTTCTTCACGCCCTGCTGCGCGACGACAGGCTTTGCGTTTTCGGTCAGCTCGTGTTCTTCCGGGATAGAGCCGACAACGTTTTCTGCGAGCCAGTCCATCTTGACGATCTGCTCCGGGGTCAGGCTGTCGCTCCATTCGGCCTGGGATTTGACGAGGCCCATCTGAGAGTAGAGCGGACCGGAGAAGGGGTTGAACTCTCCGCGGCTGATGGTTTCTTTGAGCAGGTCGACCAGACGCTTGGTGCCGATGGGCAGGTTCTGCGAGCAGATGACGACCACGACGCCGGAGGACATGCCCCACCAGTAGTTGATGGCTTTGGCGGTATCGTCGTCGTATTTCCAGGTGCCGTCCATGATGGTGCGGATCAGCTTTTCATAAAAACGGCCCCAGTGACACAGCGGCATCGCGAGATTCTGCGGACGGCCGTCGACCATATGGTAGATGCCGAAGAAACGCGATGCTTCCTCCGGGATCACCATGTCCTTGCCGGAGATACAGGAAGGATTGACGCGGCGGATGCTGTCGTTGATGTCGGTGTCCTTCTTTGAGGACCACTCGAGGAAGACCTTTGCCCGCGGGTTAATCATTTTTGCGCCGAGCGCGAAGGCGTTGATGTTGGAAATCGTGCCAAACAGCGGATAGTCCGCGATGTAAGTGAGGCGGTTGTTTTCCGCCATGGCGCCGGCGATGGCGCCCATCAGGAATTTTGCCTCGTGCATCCGCGCGTAATAGGTGCGGATGTAGCGGTGCGAGGTGTTCAGCGAGCAGTTCAGGATACGGACGGCCGGATGCTCGATCGCAGCCTTAACGCTTGCGGCTGCAAACACGGGGGTAGTGGTGAAAATCAGGTTGCAGCCCTGACTGATTGCCTCTTCGAGGCAGGCCTCGATGGTCTCTGCGGTAATGTTGTTGTAGGCAATGGTGCTGACCTCGTCCGGGAAGGCCTGTTCCAGGTGCAGACGGCCAAGCTCGTGGGAATAGGTCCACGCGGAGGAGCCGGGCGTCTTATCGTAGACGAATGCGATTTTCAGCCGCGATGGGCTGCCGGAGAGACCGCTGGTGAGCGTACCTGTGAGCAGGCGGCTCAGGAGCGGCTTTTTCTCGGTGGTCGGATCCATTTTCAGTTCGATGGCATCGTCCTCCTTGAGCAACTCGAATTCTTCCCACGCCTTTGCAATCAGAGTTTTCATCTCGTCGGTCGTGATGCCGTTCACCCGGTCGTAGCCGTAGAGTGTGATGAAGGTGAGGAATGCATCGCCCGGCGTGATGGGGAGCTTGCTGCCTCCTCTTGCCTGAAATGCGGCGGTGAAACGGGTGTAATTGGAGCTGAAATCCAGCCGGTCATCGTCGTTCCAGAGCTCGTCGGGTTTTTTGCCGACAGCCGCCTGCAGCTTTGCGAAGCTGCCTTCCTTTGAAAATTCAATGTAATTGATTTTTGATAAACTGTAAAAGTCGATAAATTCGTAATAGATGACCGTTTCTTTGTCATCCGTCTTCTTTGGCAGGATGCGGGTCACTGTTCCCGGAATCGAGATGGCTTCAAAATATTTCATCACGCTGACCCGCTTGTTGCCTTCTTCTACATAAAAACGATTCCGGTATTCCCAGGCCTTGATGGGGTCGTGGATGCCTTCCTCTGTGTGGGCCGTGCTTAAGGATGCCCATTTATGGGCAAATTCGGAGTTCTCCTCGAGGATGGGCATATAATTGCCGGCAAACGCGTTGCTGCGTCCGCCGTAGCGCGTGCCGACGATCTGGTCGATCGGAATCTGCACGAGTCCGAGGGAGGCCATCGGCAGTGCTTCGGATGGAAGAATTTCATCCAGTACCTGGAGCGTGGGGCGCTCGCCCCGCATCATGCGTGCCTGGTAATCTTTTTTTCCGGCTTTGTATGCTTTTTTATAATCTTCTAATGACATGCTTCAAAACCTCCTGTCCTGGATAGCTGTCAAGCATCCGATTTCGGAATGCGTTTCCATTCATTGCCTTGATTTAAGCGTATTATAAGGGGGCTGAGGGGTGAAATCAAGTGTGAAAATGCCTATTTTGAGGGAAGCAGTCGGGCAGAAGGATGGTATTTTGCTGTTATCTGTGTATAGAGAATGTGGAGAGAATGAACAAACAGGGAATGTGGCTTTGGCGGAAACCCGGGGAGAGGTATTTGGCGCGGTGCCATACGCCGCGGACTGCGTTGAGGATTTTTGCTATGTGCTATCGGCGAAACAAGCAAGCAGAATGCACATGGAATTACGATACAGGATACCGGGATTTAAGACGGTGTATCTGGCCGGGGTGTGACGAAATTTTAAGAAACCTTAAGAAAGCTCCGGT
>JAJQHZ010000060.1 GCA_021199475.1 Lachnospiraceae bacterium | reverse complement strand
GCCGGACAATAGGCCGCGAAATTAGTCCCGAAATACGGGAAGTTATCGTATAAAAGTGATTTGCTTGCCGCGAAAAAAGAAATTATTCTCGCAAGTCCGGCAATCAGCCGCAAAAAAGTAGATGAACTTACCACATTGCTGCGCGAAAGGCAGGAGAGCGGACTTCGGGTGATTATTGTTACATGGAAACCAGACCGATATGGTTATGGCGACAGTGCGTACTGGATGGAACTTCAGGAGGAAATGCGCCAAAATGGATTTGAAATGAATCTGGTCGAAGAATACTGCGAACGGTACTGTGTCATTGATCGCGAAGTGGTGTGGTATGGCAGCGTAAATTTTCTTGGAAAGGAAGACGCCGAAGACAACCTTATGCGCGTGAGCAGCCTGGGAATCGCCGCAGAGCTTCTGGAATTAACATTTGGTGCGGGGAAATAGTGTTATAACAGAAAAACAGGGGTTATGATTACGGAAAGCAAATATCCAATAGTAGAGAATGCATATTCACAAAATACAAGTAGCGTTTTTTGAACTAATTCATATGATAAAGAAAACCATTTTAAAGGATTATCATATGAAACTGAAACAAATCATGGCGGCAGCTTTTTCTCTGATACTTGCGGTCGGGAATTCTACAGCCGCTTTTGCTGTGGATGAGGCTGCTTCGTCGGAGATGGTGTCTGATGAAGCAGAAACAGAGCAGGCACTCACCGCCGTCACTTTAAATGAAGTGGCTCACTCGATCTTTTATGCGCCGCAGTATGTGGCGATTGAACTGGGCTATTTTGAGGAAGAAGGCATTGACCTGACGGTCGTGACGGGCTTCGGTGCGGATAAGACGATGACCGCGCTGATCTCCGGTGAGGCGGATATCGGATTCATGGGCTCGGAATCTTCGATTTACACCTACAGCGGCGGCGCGGCGGACGCGCCGGTCAATTTTGCGCAGCTCACCCAGCGCGCCGGGAATTTTGTGGTCGCCAGAGAGGATACGGATGATTTTGAGTGGAGGGATCTGGTTGGAAAAGACGTATTGGGAGGACGCGCGGGTGGTATGCCGGAAATGGTATTTGAATTCATTCTGAAACAGAACGGCATCGACCCGTCTGAGGTCAACATCAACCAGTCCATTGATTTTGGTTCCACCGCCGCGGCTTTTTCCGGCGGTCAGGGAGATTACACGATCGAGTTTGAACCGAGTGCGACCACGCTGGAGCAGGAGGGCGTTGGCTATGTGGTGGAATCGCTGGGCGTGGAGTCCGGTTACGTGCCTTATACAGCGTACTGCGCGAAGTCGAGCTTTCTCACGGAGCATCCGGATGTGATACAGGCGTTTACCAACGCACTGCAAAAGGGGATGGATTATGTGAACTCGCATACGCCGGAGGAGATCGCGGAGGTGATCGCGCCGCAGTTCCCGGAGAACGATGTGGAGACGATCACCACCATTGTGAAGCGCTATTACGAGCAGGATACCTGGAAGGAGGATCTGATTTTTGAGGAAGATAGCTTCGAGCTTCTGCAGGATATTCTGGAGAGCGCAGGCGAGCTGGAAGCACGTGTGCCCTATGAAGAGCTGGTGACGACTTCCTTTGCGGAACTTTCCGTGCAATAAAGTTTTGCCGGGTTTGTGCCTTTGCAGCGGGATCTTTTCAATAATAAATAAATGGAAAGCTTTCGGGCTTTCCGTTTATACATTTCTGGCGATTACAGAGCATCGCAAAGGGGAGAAGCCGATGCAAAATTTATTTTTTCTTAAGAAAACCACAGGGAAAGAATCATTTGTTTCAAAAGACACTGTGCTATAATCAAACTAACTCAAATGCCAATCGTAGTTGTAGTTCGGCAACAGAGAGCTGTGTCGTCCTGTTTTCAGGTGACGGCATAATCTACGTTCCGCATCTTCTTCTGAGGATGCAGGACATTTTGGCGAAAGGAAGGGATTAATTTATGAAGAGAAAGCAGAGAACATTTTTAAGCCTGCTGCTTGCCTGCGTGATGATGTGCGTACCGGCGGCACAGGTGCTGGCGGCGTCTTCTTACGACGTGACATCTGCCGATCTGAGTTCGACGGTTCTGTTCCCGGGCGACAGCCTGACAGGGCTGGCGGCTGGTACGGTTGTAGTTGCGCCGAACGGGGATGAGGAGACGGTTGATTCGGGTTCCTGGGAGAATACTTCGAAGAAAAAGGTGTACACGGCGGCGTATGAGCCGGCGACGGAGGAGACGACAATTCTGGATGATGGGACAGAACAGGTAACGACGACTCCGGCCAGAGTTCAGCTGACCACGGCCGGCTACATTTTGAACGTGGTGAACGGTACTTCGAAGACTGCTGAAGAGGAAGGTGGCTCGAAGAACAATCATTATGAATATACGGATGAAGAAAAGGCTGCCATGACCGAGAGCAAGGATACGGCCTATTATGCGGCAGACGAGAAGGTGACGATTACGGCGGCTGACCCGGCGGACGGCTATGTGTTTGCGGGCTGGGAGGTAGACGCAGAGGATTCGGTATCCATCGCTGATGCGTCGAGCCAGCAGACGACCATTACTATGCTGAAGGAAAAGATTACGGCCACCGCTACTTATGCGGTGGAGACTGAGGCAGAGACGACGGCGCCGACCGAAGCAGAGACGACTGCACCGACCGAAGCGGAGACAGTGGCTGCTACAGAGGCGGCAGTTGAGGCTGAAGTTGTTTTAGAGGACTCTGCTGTTGAATCCGCCGGTGAGAATGGTGCCGATGCGGGTGTTACGGTCGATACGAGTGGAGAACTGGTGACGGTCGATGAGATCTCGGATGTGACAGAGGATGCTTCTTCGAATGCTTCGGAAGCCGATAGCACAAATTCTTCGGAAGACAATGGGATTGTGATTGTTGACGTAGAAGCTTCCGAAGAAGAGCTGCTGGAGGAATCGAATGCGGAAGCTGTGGCTGCGGAAGCGGAGCTTGTTTATTCGACGCTTACGGTGAATTATGATACCGGTGCAGAGACCTACGCAGACACGGTGTCTGAGACTTATACGGCGGGTGATTCTGTCACTTTGACGGCAGAAGCGCTGGAGGGCTACACGTTTTCTTCATGGTATGTTGCATCTCTGAATGTTGCCCTGGAGGATTTGTCCGCAGAGACCATCACATTTACCATGCCGGAGTCGGATGTGACGATTCTGGCGACCTACGAGGCAGCGGTAAATGAGGAGACGCAGGCGGAGACTGAGACGGCAACGGCGGTTTCGGTCGCGCCGGAGGAAGCAGCAACGGCGTCAGTGTCAGCTGTGTCTGAGGAGGAAGCAGCGGCAGCGGTTTCGGTTGCGTCGGAAGAGGCGGCAACCGCGTCGGTTTCAGCTGCATCGGAAGAAGCGACAGCAGCGGCAGTCTCTGATACAGACGATTCAGATGCGACGGGTACCGCGGAGACCACCGCGACGGAAGCGGCGGAGACCACTGGTACAGATGCGGATGATGGGATTCTGATTATTTCCGACGAGAATGGAACGTCAACGACGGCAGAATCTGCGACCATCAATATTACGGTAAATTATGATTATGACAATGCAGGCACACCGACTGAAAACACTGCGGCGACGGCTTATACCGTTGGGGAGACGGCGACGATTGCAGCGGAGGATTTAACTGCTTCCGGATATACGTTCAATCGCTGGACCGTGACATCAGGCGCATTAGAATTGTCTGACGCATCCACGCAGACGATTTCATTTACAGTGTCTTCGGACGGAGATGTAGTTCTTCAGGCGAATTATATTACCACCCCGGCGACGACCTATACGGTTACCGTGGATGGAACGAGTGTTGGCTCTTATGAGGCCGGTGCCGCTGTGAAGGTGACGCAGCCTGCGGCGACGATAGCCGGTACGGTATTCTCCAGCTGGTACACAGAAGCCCAGATTACCCTGACCGAGGTGGGAGACGGCACCTGGACCTTTACGATGCCGGAGTCGGATGTGGTTCTCGCTTCGATTTTCGATGTCGCGACGCATACGGTTTCGATTGTGAACGGAACGACCGATTCGGCTGCAACGACTGGGACTTATGAATATGGCAGCACAGTAAGCATCACGGCTGCGGCTGCTCCGAGCGGACAGACCTTCAGCTACTGGGCAAGTACCGGAACAACGGCGGTGGCGTTTGCAAGCGCGACCTCGGCGACGACAACCTTTACGATGCCGGATGGCGATGTGGAAGTGACTGCGGTTTATGTGAACCTGCCGAATACTTACACAGTGAAAGTTTCGAATGGACTGATTAATGGTGCATATACCGAATATGTATTCGAGGAAGGCACACAGATTACCGTGGCGGCCAATGCGAGTGAGAGCGGGCAGGAATTTACGGGATGGACGGTTAATGACGGCGCATACGACCTTGGCGACAGCGCTTCGTCCTCTACGGTTACGGTAACGGTGACGCAGGATCTGACATTTGTAGCGAACTACGCGGGCGTGCAGTATACAGTTACGGTAAAGAAGGGCTCTGCAGATTACTCCACTGCTACGTCCGGTACGAAGGTGACGATTACCGCGAAGGATCCGGAGGATGGATATGAGTTTGATTACTGGACTGTGACATCGGGAAATGTTTCCCTTAAGAATTCGTCCAAGTCGACGACGACCTTCACGATGCCGGCTGCCGATGTGACGGTAAAGGCAGTGTATAAACAGGTGAAGTACACGGTAACGGTAGAAAATGGTTCCGCAGATGCTTCCTCTTACTACTATGGAGACACCGTGACGGTTACGTCCAACTATCCGGCGAGCGGAAAGCAGTTCAGTACATGGACTGCGAGCATTGACGGTGTTACATTTGCGGATGCCTCCAAAGCAACAACGACGTTTACGATGCCGGCAGGCAATGTGACAATTTCCGCCACCTATGAGGACGCACCGACAGAAGCCGACAACTACATCAGCGGAATTGTGGAAGGTGAGTCTTATGCTGCAAATGATAAGCTGACCTTTACGCCGGTCGGAGCCGGTATGTCAAATTCGGATCCGAATCCGGGCGATGTCCGCTATGTGCCGACCGGATATTCCATCGGCAATGTATCCAATACCTGGTCCTCTTCCCCTTACGAGACCACGATGTCAATCAAGAAGACCGGGGAATATACGCTGAGCGTGTCCTTTGCGAGACAGGTATATGACGGAACATCCTGGGTATCCGATGGGACGACATCGACGACGACGGTGACATTCAATATCGTGAATTCACTGGAATCCGTTCAGACAGGTGATTCGACCCCGATTATGGCGGTGGCCGCAATCGCGATTGCAGCGGTTCTTATCTTCATCGTTCTTCTGGTGGTCTTCATTCGCAGAAGGAGAAATGAGGAGTAAAACGAATCTGCTGGATTTGAGAAGTATTCCGGGGAACCATTCGAATGGATGGCTAATCCGAAGAGCAGGTAATCCGATGGTTGGCTGATCCGATGAGCGGTTATTCCGACGGACGGTCAATCAGATAGAGGCTCAGAGGGATATTGATATCATAGAAGAGTGAAGAAACTGAAAGGGATTTGAAAAGGCAGAACAGCCGCTGTGGAATTTATGGGATTTCACAGCGGCTGTTTTTTTTGTTATGCGCAGGGCCGGGCAAGGCATATTGCGGCTAAAGCCGCACCCGGCCCGCGCGGGCGAGTGGGAGCCGGCAAGCCGCCTCCTATTCGATTGCAGGGCCGGACAAGGCATATTGCGGCTAAAGCCGCACCCGGCCCGCGCAGGCGGATAGGGAGAGAAGACTCCCCCTATCCGATTTCCTTCCATTTTTTCTGCAACTCGATTTACAATCGAATTTTTTTGTGATACTATAGCTAACGGTAAAGGAACGGGAAGGGAATGAAATTCCATGAAGAGTAAACGGACATGGACGTTCAGCAATCTGCTTCTGGCATTGGTCGGTTTTCTTTTTCTTGCCAGTCTGTCAGTGGTTTTGGTGCTGAACCTCCGGAGCATTTATTATTTTGATATTGATTATCTGAATCTGGCGGAGGAGAGCGGATACTCAGAGGAGATCATCCGGGATAATTATGATGCACTGATTGATTACAATCTGATTTGGAAGGGCGTGGACGAACTGGAATTCCCGGATTTTCCGATGTCGGATGAGGCGGCGGTGCATTTTAGGGAAGTAAAGCGGATTTTTGTGTTATTACAGATTCTGTGCCCGGTGACTGGTGTGATATTCCTCATTTTTTTGTGCAGAAAAATGATCGCGCGGGATTACGGCAGTCTGAAGCTGATTTCGATTTTAACCTTCGCGATCCCGATTATCCTTGGAGCATATGCGGCTTTGAACTGGGAGACGTTTTTCGTTCAATTTCATGAACTGTTTTTTCAAAATGATTACTGGTTGTTTAATCCGATTACGGATCCGGTTATTCTGATTCTTCCGGATACTTTTTTTGCTCACTGTGCAGCCGCAATTCTGTTAATTTTGTTTGCAGGAGGCATACTAACTGGAGTGCTGCATCGATTGCTGACGAGAAAGCTTCGAAAGAGTGGAAGGCCATCGCGCACGAATTCTGATGAAGAAACAGAGATAAGTTACCTATGACCTCATTTACCTTAGACGCCGCATTGTTTCTGTCAGGGAGAGGGATTTTTTGAAAATAAAGATGTATAAAGTGGGAGCCTGAGCGCGAGACCCAGACCGGAAATCCTCGCGTGGGTTTAGAAAGGAATGGAACAGGTATGAAAATGGAAACACTTCCGCAGTATGAGCTACTGCAGCATGAATGGATCGAGGATATCCGTTCAGACGGCTATCTGCTTCGCCACAAAAAGAGCGGCGCGCGGGTTCTGGTGCTTCAGAACGATGATGAGAACAAGGTATTTAATATTGCGTTTAAGACAATTCCGACGGACAGCACGGGTGTGCCGCATATTATGGAGCACAGCGTGCTTTGCGGCAGCCGCCGGTTTCCGGCAAAGGATCCGTTCGTGGAGCTGGTGAAGGGCTCTCTGAATACTTTTTTGAATGCGATGACGTATCCGGATAAGACCATGTACCCGATTGCCAGCTGTAATGACAAGGATTTCTGCAACCTGATGGAGGTCTATCTGGATGCAGTATTTTACCCGAATATTTACCGGAATGAGCAGATTTTCCGGCAGGAGGGTTGGAGCTATCAGCTGGAGGATCCGGCAGACGAGATTACGTTTAATGGTGTCGTCTACAATGAAATGAAAGGCGTTTTTTCATCCCCGGAGGATGTGCTGGAGCGCGAAATTATGAACAGCCTGTTCCCGGATACGGTGTACGGAGTCGAGTCCGGCGGCGATCCGCAGCACATTCCGGAACTAAAATATGAAGAGTTTCTGGCTTTCCATAAAAAGCATTATCATCCGTCAAACAGTTATATTTATTTTTATGGAAATATGGACATCGAGGAGCGGCTGACCTGGCTGGATTGCGAATATCTGAGTGCTTTTGAACTGTCGGTTGGGGGAAAATCCGGGACCACAGAGGAAGCTATAAAAAAATCCACAGAGGACTCCGCAGTAGAATCGAAAGAAAAATTCCAGGAGGGCTCCACAGAAAAATCTGCAGAGATGACGGATCCGGTTGACCCGGATTCGATTGTGATTCGCAGACAGCCGGCGTTTTCGGAAATGAGAAGGGTGACGCGCAGTTATCCGGTCTCCGAGATGGAGGAGTTTCCCGGCGAGGGTGAACTGGCGGAGCCTGATAGTGAAGAGCCGGACGATGCAGTAACGGAACAAATGTGCCCTGAAAATGAGACAGAGGAAGCGCTGGCTGAGACAAAAGAGGAAAAGCTGTGCAGCCAGGAAGAGACGGAAGCAGAATATCAGGGTTCTGGAAATGCCGCTGATGTGGTGAGAGACGCCACCTATCTTGCCTGGAGTGCGGTGATCGGAACCGGCCCGGAGGTGGAGCTTTCCAATGCGTTTGCGGTGCTGGAGTATGCGCTTTTGTCGGCGCCGGGCGCAAAGCTGAAGCAGGCGCTGCTCGACGCGGGAATTGGCAATGATATCATGGGCGATTATGAGAGTGGGCTGTATCAGCCGTATTTCTCAATTATTGCTAAAAATGCGAATGAAGAGGATGCGGAGCGCTTCCTTTCGGTGATTCGTGAAACACTGGAAACAATCGTGAAGGAGGGCGTGGACAGGAAAGCTCTGTATGCGGGCATCAATTCCATGGAATTCAAATTCCGGGAGGCGGATTACGGAACGGCGCCCAAAGGGCTGATTTACGGGCTGGATGTGTTTGACAGCTGGCTGTACGATGACGATGCAGCGTTTGACTATCTGAAGCAGCTGGATGTCTATGCCTCCCTGAGAGAAAAAGTGGAATCCGGGTATTTTGAGGAGCTGATTCAGCACTATCTGCTGGATAATACGCATGAATCGCTGGTTACGCTTGTTCCGGAGCGCGGACTGACGGCGAAGAATGACGCGGCGCTGCGGGAAAAGCTGCGCGCGTATAAGGAATCCTTAAGCGAGGCTGAGATTGCAGAGCTGATTGAGGCGACGAAACGGCTGCGCGCGTTCCAGGAGACCCCATCTACGCCGGAGGAGCTGGCGGCGATCAAGATGCTGACCCGCGAGGATATCGGGAAAAAGGCGGCACCCTTTGAGAATACGGAATATGACTGGGATGGGCTGACGGTGCTGCATCACGACGTGTTTACGAATGGAATCGCGTATCTGGATCTGCTGTTCGATGCCTCCGCAGGACCTGCTTCCGAGCTTGGATATCTGGGGATTCTGAAGGCCGTGCTTGGGATGGTGGACACGGCGAATTTCAATTACAGTGATCTGAACAATGACATCAATATGAATACCGGCGGGATTTCGGTGGGGATCAGCGTGTTCCAGACTCCGGCGGATTCTGCCCCGGCAGCGGAGCCTTCGAATGAAAAAGGGAAGGATGCAGCGGACAGGGATGATCGCGCGGAAAAATCCGGTATTCGATATTTTGCGGGAATCCGTTCGCGCATACTTTATGAGAAGCTTCCCTATGCGCTTACGATGTCAAAAGAGATTCTGACTTCGAAGTTTGATGATGACAAGCGGATGTATGAAATCATCGCAAAGCTGGAGTCCAGACTGTCCATGCAGCTGGCCTCCGCCGGACATCAGACTTCTGCGGGACGTGCGCTTTCGTACTTGTCGGAATTCAGTGCATTTAACGACGCAGTGAGCGGTATTGCGTTCTATGATCTGGTCGCGGATCTGGAGCAGCATTTTGATGAAAAGAAGGAAGAACTGAAACGGAAACTACAGGAGCTTATGGATCTGCTGTTTTGCAGAGAAAATCTTTTTGTCAGTGTGACCTCGGATGCGGATGGGTTGGAAGCGCTGCACAGTCCGCTTGCGGAATTTACCCGGGAATTGCCTTGCCGGAAAAAAACTGTTGCGGAGGCAAATGCGGATGCGGAGGCAAATGCGGATGCGGAGGCAAATGCGGATGCGGGAAAAACTGCAGATGCGGAGAAAACAGCAGACGCAGAGGTAAATACAGATTCAGAAGCAAAGGAAAGATTTCTTCTGGGAAAGAAAAACGAAGGCTTTACCACGCCTGGCCAGGTACAGTATGTGGCCCGCGCGGGCAATTTCCGCGAGGCAGGGTTTGCCTATACGGGCGCGCTGCGAATCCTGAAGGTGATGATGAGCTATGACTATATGTGGGTGAATATCCGTGTGAAGGGCGGCGCGTATGGCTGCATGTGCTCCTTCGGACGAAAAGGGGATTCGTACTTCGTCTCGTACCGGGATCCGCATCTGCGCGGCACAAATGAGATCTATGAAGGCATCCCGTCATACCTGCGGGCGTTCGACGCCGATGAGCGTGAGATGACGAAATATATTATCGGCGCCATCAGCGATCTGGACACGCCTCTGACTCCGTCCATGAAGGGGGCGCGCTCCCTGAATGCTTACTTTGGGGGCGTGACGT
Organism: Lachnospiraceae bacterium; assembly: GCA_021199475.1. Taxonomy (GTDB): domain Bacteria; phylum Bacillota; class Clostridia; order Lachnospirales; family Lachnospiraceae; genus Choladousia. Next base: position 12,205 of record JAJQHZ010000060.1, on the reverse strand, counting down.
GGGAAGATGTGCAGAGAGAAAGAGACGAGGTCCTGTCCGCGACACCGGAACAGATTCGTGCGCTGGCGCCGCTTGTGCAGGCCATCCTCGATGCGGACGCGTTCTGCGTGGTTGGCAATGAAGAAAAGATCAAAGAGGCGGGAGATCTGTTTAGGTCGATTAAGCCGCTGACCAGACAGCCCTGATGAATGAAAAGTATGAGGACACTCTATGGAAAACAATCAATTTAAATCCGGCTTTGTCACCCTGATCGGACGGCCGAACGTGGGGAAGTCGACGCTGATGAACCACCTGATCGGCCAGAAGATTGCCATTACTTCGAACAAGCCGCAGACGACCCGGAACCGGATTCAGACCGTCTATACCTCCGATGAGGGGCAGATTATTTTTCTGGATACGCCGGGCATCCATAAAGCAAAAAATAAGCTTGGAGAATATATGGTAACGGCTGCCGAGCAGACGCTCGGCGAGGTGGATGTGGTGCTCTGGCTGGTGGAGCCGACCGACTATATCGGCAAAGGAGAGCAGCACATTGCGCAGAGGCTGAAAACGATTGGTGTGCCGGTGATCCTGATTCTGAACAAAATGGATACGGTAGACAAGCATGACATCCCGCATTATCTGGATGTGTACCGCGAGCTTTGTGATTTCGAGGACATGATTCCGGTCTGTGCACTGCGCGGCTTGCACATGGATCAGGTGATCCGTGCGATTTTCCGGTGTCTGCCGTATGGACCGAAGTTTTATGACGACGACACAGTAACGGATCAGCCGCAGCGGCAGATTGTGGCAGAGCTGATTCGTGAGAAAGCTCTGCGCTGCCTGGATGAGGAGATTCCGCACGGAATTGCGGTCTCCATCGAAACGATGCAGGAGCGGCCGGCCGGAAGCCGGAAGAAAAAGGAAGGCAGAGCGGAGGCGGCGCGCCGCCGCAACCGGCACGTGCATACACATGACCGTGCGCGCGGAAACGCCGCAGGGCCAGAATATACGGATAATCACTCAGAGGACGGCAATTCGAATTCGAACTCTGTGCAGGGCAAACCGATGATGGGAGCTTCGAATCCACAGAACGGACCGGGCAAAGCGGCGGCAGGAGCTTCGAATTCACAGAACGGACCGGGCAAACCGACGTCGGGAAACGAAGCCGCTGAGCGGGTGCATGGCGGGCCGGCCAGCCGCCGCGCACAGTCGGAAATCATGCTGCGCGAGGATTCGGACTGGATTATGGACATTGAGGCGACGATTATCTGTGAAAAAGAATCGCACAAGGGAATGGTGATCGGCCACCAGGGTGCCATGCTCCGGAAAATCGGTTCCCAGGCGCGGTATGAAATCGAGCAGATGCTCGAAGAGCCGGTCAATCTGCAGCTTTGGGTAAAGGTGAAAAAAGACTGGCGCGACAGTGATTTCATGATAAAAAATTTCGGATACGACAAGAAGGAGCTGGAGTGAACCTTTATCGGAATGGTGTCCTGCCAGAAAAGAATCAGGATTGACTGCTCAAGAGAACAGAACGGTGCGCCTCCGTGAATGAAACAATACATGGAGAAGGTGGAGCGGTGCGTCTCAGTGAATGAAACAACGTATGTAGCGGGCGGGAAGAACGGCCTGGCAGACAGAAAGGATGGCGGAGGCGATGAGCGAGCCCTTGAAGGTGACCGGTATGGTGCTGCTGGCTGCACCGGCGGGAGAATATGACCGGCGCGTGATTCTTCTGACAAAAGAGCGCGGAAAAATCACAGCCTTTGCCCGCGGTGCCCGCAAGCCGAACAGCGCACTGCTCGCGGCGGCGACGCCATTCGCATTTGGCACTTTCACTGTCTATGAGGGAAGAAATGCGCATACGCTGGTGCAGGCGGAAATCTCGGAGTATTTCATGGAGGTGCGCTCAGACGTCACGGCGTCCTGCTATGCCTGCTATTTTCTGGAGCTGGCGGAGTATTACACGAGGGAAAATCTGGATGCTTCCGACATGCTGAATCTGCTCTATGTGACGCTGCGCGCACTGCCCAAATCCGAGCCGGATGACGAACTGATCCGCTGCATTTTTGAGATGCGGGCAATGTTGATTAACGGGGAATATCCCTACGAGACGGCGGAGGATGGCCGTCTGCAGGAATCGACGCGCTATGCGATTGCCTATGTGATTCACGCACCGGTTCAGAAGCTGTATCAATTCACACTGCAGCCGGACATTTTCCGGGAATTCCGGCAGGTGCAGGATTTTTTTAATGAACGTCAGATCGACCGGAAATTTAAATCACTGGAAATTCTCCGGCAGATGACGGCGGAATGAAGTCCGCAAAACTACGGGAAATCGTGAAAGAAATAGTTGAAACCGGGCGGTTTTATATGTATAATGATTCAATTACGTGTTGCAGGAGGGAGTACTTTGACGGCGAAAAGAAAAGCTGTGGCTGCGGCGCTGCTTGCGGCCGTGACACTTCTTGGCGGCTGCGGGATGCCGGATGATCTGAATGACCTGAGCGGTCAGCTAAACGACCTGAGCGGTCAGCTGAACGACTGGCTGGGAGGGCAGGAGGCCTGGACCCCGCAGGAGTCGGATGCGGTATCCATTGCGTCGGATGGAAGTGTGACGGAGATGATGGAGGACACGCTGGATCAGTCCTACTATGATGTGACTGAGCTTGAGAGCATGATTACCTCTGAGGTTGCGGCGTATAATGCGGAGAACGGCGCGGATTCCATAAAAATCGAGAGCTTCGAACATGACGGGACGAATGTATCCATCACGCTCTGGTATGCATCCTGTGAGGATTATGCCTCGTTTAATAATACGGAGTTCTACTGCGGCACCATGATCGGTGCTCAGATCGAAGGATATTTGTTTGAAGCAGACTTCAGCCGGGTGAGCGAGGGCGAGCTGACCGGCGGCACGGTGGACTATACTTCTGTTTTTGAGGATATGTCGGCAGGTGTGGTGATCGTACAGGCACCGATGGAGGTGCATGTAGAAGAAGGAGCGGTCACGTTCATCAGCACGAACGCGGAGATGATTTCCGCGGACACGGTCAACGCGAATGGCGAGCAGGAGGAAGAGGAGGCACTCGTACTCCCATCCAGTAAGATTTATGAGGAAGAAACGACCTACGAGGAAGAGAAGCTTGCGAACCGCGTGTATATCATTTATAACGTGTATTGAGTATCATTAATTTAAGTAAATTCATGGGAAGAGGAGATTATTTATGGAAAAGACAATGGACAAAATCGTGGTGCTGGCGAAGGGCAGAGGGTTTGTGTACCCGGGCAGTGAGATTTATGGCGGTCTGGCGAACACCTGGGATTACGGGAACCTCGGCGTGGAGCTGAAGAATAATGTCAAGCAGGCCTGGTGGCAGAAGTTTGTGCGTGAGAATCCGTACAATGTCGGCGTGGACTGCGCGATTCTGATGAACCCGCAGACCTGGGTCGCCTCCGGTCATCTGGGCGGATTTGCGGATCCGCTGATGGACTGCAAGGAATGCCATGAGCGCTTCCGCGCAGACAAGGTGATCGAAGACTTCTGCGCGGAGCAGGGGCTGACGCTGGACAAGCCGATTGATGCGTTTTCTCAGGAGGAGATGCGCGATTACATCGAGGAGCACCAGATTCCGTGCCCGTCCTGCGGCAAGCACAATTTCACGGACATCCGCCAGTTCAACCTGATGTTCAAGACCTTCCAGGGTGTGACGGAGGATGCGAAGAATACCGTTTATCTGCGCCCGGAGACCGCGCAGGGTATTTTTGTAAACTTTAAAAACGTACAGCGGACCTCCCGCAAGAAGCTGCCGTTCGGTATCGCGCAGATCGGAAAATCCTTCCGCAACGAGATTACGCCGGGCAACTTTACCTTCCGCACCCGCGAGTTCGAGCAGATGGAGCTGGAGTTCTTCTGCGTACCGGGCACGGACCTCGACTGGTTCCAGTACTGGAGAAGCTTCTGCTTTGAGTGGCTGAAAAAGCTGGGCATGAATGAGAATGAGCTGCGCCTGCGCGACCATGACCCGGAGGAGCTTTGCTTCTACAGCAAAGGGACGACCGACATTGAGTTCCTGTTCCCGTTCGGCTGGGGCGAGCTCTGGGGCATCGCCGACCGCACCGACTACGACCTGACCCAGCATCAGAACACCTCCGGTCAGGACATGACATATTTTGATGAGGAAAGAAAAGAAAAATACATTCCGTATGTGATCGAGCCGTCGCTCGGTGCCGACCGTGTCGTGCTCGCGTTCCTGTGCAGCGCATATGATGAGGAGACCCTCGAGGGCGGGGATGTGCGTACCGTACTGCATTTCCATCCGGCCATCGCACCGGTCAAGATTGGTGTGCTGCCGCTCTCAAAGAAGCTGAATGAGGGCGCGGAAAAGATCTACACGGAGCTCTCCAAGTATTACAATTGCGAGTTTGACGACCGCGGCAACATCGGCAAGCGCTATCGCCGCCAGGATGAGATCGGCACGCCGTTCTGCGTGACCTACGACTTTGATTCTGAGAATGACGGAGCGGTGACCGTGCGCGACCGCGATTCTATGGCGCAGGAGCGCATAAAGATCGAGGATCTGAAAGCGTACTTCGAAGAGAAATTTGCGTGGTAAAGCAGATTCTTTGTCATTCGCTATAAAATACTGCAAAATGTAAAAAGTATGAAAACCCGGGATTCCATCTTGCGGTATCAGGAAAATTCTGCTATACTTCTTTGCGGGAAAATCCGGGAAAAACCGTTGCTTTCCGGGATTTTGACAGAGAATATGATACAGGTGTCGAAAAGCCAGGTGCAGAATGCCTGTGTGAAGACATGGATTTCGGATATGTACTGGTTTGACACGTAAATCATATGGTTACAAACAGAACTTCAGGAGGAATTTATTATGAAAGGAAACATTGTAGTAGGTCAGTCCGGCGGACCGACAGCAGTTATCAATTCATCCCTCGCAGGCGTTGTGAGCAAGGCGAGAGAGCTTGGCGTTGAGAAGATTTATGGTATGCACCACGGCATTCAGGGCTTCCTGAATGAGGATCTCGTGGACATGCGCGACTATATCAAAGAGGACAAGGACATCGAGCTTCTGAAGAGAACACCGTCCGCATTCCTTGGCTCTTGCCGTTACAAGCTGCCGAAGATTGAGGGCAACGAGGCGGTTTATGACAAGATTTTTGAGATTCTTGAGAAATACAACATCGAGTGCCTGTTCTACATCGGCGGCAATGACTCGATGGATACGATCAAGATGCTTTCTGACTATGCGGCTCTGAAGGGCAAGAGCCAGAGATTCATGGGTGTTCCGAAGACAATTGACAACGATTTGCCGATCACGGATCACTGCCCGGGCTACGGCTCTGCTGCAAAATACATCGCGACTTCCCTGAAGGAAGTTATCCGCGACAACTCCAGCTTCGGTATCGAGAAGCCAACCGTCTGCATCGTTGAGATCATGGGACGCAATGCCGGCTGGCTGACCGCTGCTGCCGCGATTTCCAGAGATGAGGACTGCGAGGGCCCAGATCTGATCTACCTGCCGGAGTCCACCTTTGACATGGACGACTTTATGGCAAGAGTGAAGGATCTTTCCGTAAAGAAGAGTTCCGTCGTGATCGCAGTGTCCGAGGGCATCAAGGTTGCGGACGGCCGGTTCGTATGCGAGCTGGGCGGAGGCTCAGACTATGTGGATGCATTTGGCCATAAGCAGCTCTCCGGATGCGCGGTTGTTCTGGCGAACAAGGTGGCGGCGGAGACCGGTCTGAAGACCCGTGCGATCGAGCTTTCGACTCTGCAGAGAGCAGGCACACACATCGCTTCCCTGAATGATATCAACGAAGCGTTCAACGTAGGCTATCTGGCCTGCAAGGCTGCTGACGAGGGCCAGACCGGCATGATGATCACGATCGATGTCAAAGAGCGCAGCCCGTATCAGGTGGGCTACAGCATTTATGACATCCATGCCATCGCGAACGTAGAGAGACCGGTTCCGGCGGAGTGGATCACGAACAATGGCACTGACATCGGAGAGGGCTATGTAGAGTACGCGCGTCCGCTGATTCTCGGCGAGCTGACTCCGCTGATGGTAAACGGCGTGCCGAAGCACCTCGTGCTGAACCGTACCACATATAGAAAATAATATAATTTTCAGATATCGGGATTCTCCGGATACTTATCGAGCCCCTTATGGCTGTCGTCAGGGGAAACTGAAACAATCGTTTGGATAACGTGTTTGCCGATGAATAGTCATTCAGATATTTGAGAAAAATGAGGATGCGGCTGCTGCCGCTGCCACGATCAGTGCTCTTCTGGAAGGAGAGTGCGGAATATGGCGCGGGGCAGCCGTTCTTTTTGACAATATGATTTGTTCCTGTACAAAAAATATTGCCCTGAACTCGTGTTTTCGACAAAAAAATAACGGGGTAACACAAAGATTTCAAAGATTTTGCACAAAAAAATCAAAATCCGGACAAGTATTTTCTTGACTGATGTTGGAAATATGTTACAATTAATTCATGGGTGGGAATCCCGGTTCCCATATGGGAGAATGGACGGGTAAGTTTTATCGATGCTTTATCAGCGAAGCGAGTCCTGCGTTCACCATTCGAACAAATGATGGATCTGATTCGGTCGCGGCAGATTTACCTGTGCGCTCCCAAGTATAATTTAGGAGGAATTGCAAAATGAACAAATGGGTTTATATGTTCACGGAAGGAAACGCGGACATGCGGAACCTGCTCGGCGGCAAGGGCGCGAATCTCGCAGAGATGACCAATCTGGGGCTGCCTGTACCGCAGGGCTTCACGATTACGACGGAAGCCTGCACGCAGTACTATGAGGACGGCCGCCAGATTAACGATGAGATTATGGCACAGATTGTGGAAGCCATTGGCAAGATGGAAGAGATTACCGGGAAGAAGTTCGGAGACATCGAGAATCCGCTTCTGGTATCGGTTCGTTCCGGCGCGCGTGCTTCCATGCCGGGCATGATGGACACGATCCTGAACCTTGGCCTGAATGAGGAGGTTGTCGAGGTTCTTGCTAAGAAGTCGGGCAATCCGCGCTGGGCATGGGACTGCTATCGCCGTTTCATCCAGATGTTCTCAGATGTCGTTATGGAAGTCGGCAAGAAGTATTTCGAAGAGCTGATTGACAAGATGAAAGCGAAAAAGGGCGTGGTTCATGATGTAGATCTGGACGCGGACGACCTGAAAGAGCTCGCAAATCAGTTCAAGGCTGAATACAAGGCAAAGATCGGCAGCGATTTCCCGACCGACCCGAAGGTACAGCTGGTCGAGGCGATCAAGGCCGTATTCCGTTCCTGGGACAACCCGCGTGCGAACGTTTATCGCCGTGACAATGATATCCCGTACTCCTGGGGTACCGCTGTCAACGTACAGATGATGGCATTTGGCAACATGGGCGACGACTGCGGCACGGGCGTTGCGTTCACGCGTGACCCGGCGACCGGCGAGAAGGGCCTGTTCGGCGAGTTCCTGACCAATGCACAGGGCGAGGACGTGGTAGCCGGTGTCCGGACTCCGATGCACATCACCGAGATGGAGCAGAAGTTCCCGGAGGCATTTGAGCAGTTCAAGACCGTCTGCAAGACTCTGGAGGATCACTACAGAGACATGCAGGATATGGAGTTTACCGTAGAGAATAACAAGCTTTATATGCTTCAGACCCGTAACGGCAAGCGTACCGCGCAGGCGGCTTTGAAGATCGCATGCGACCTCGTGGACGAGGGTAAGCGCACCGAGGAAGAAGCAGTTGCGATGATCGATCCGAGAAACCTGGATACCCTGCTTCATCCGCAGTTCGATTCCTATATCCTTCACAAGGCAGTGCCAATGACCAGAGGTCTGGGCGCTTCCCCGGGAGCTGCGTGCGGCAAGGTTGTCTTCTCCGCTGAAGATGCGAAGGCATGGGCAGCGAGAGGAGAGAAGGTTGTTCTGGTTCGTCTGGAGACCTCTCCGGAGGACATCGAGGGTATGAAGAGCGCACAGGGCATCCTGACCGTTCGCGGCGGCATGACAAGCCACGCAGCAGTCGTTGCGCGTGGTATGGGTACCTGCTGTGTATCCGGCTGCGGCGACATCGTGATGGACGAGGCGAGCAAGAAGTTTACCGTAAACGGCAAGGAATTCCACGAGGGCGATACGATTTCCATCGATGGCTCGACCGGTAATGTATATGAGGGACTGATCCCGACCGTAGACGCGACCATCGCAGGTGAGTTCGGCCGCATCATGACCTGGGCAGACCAGTACCGCAAGCTGAAAGTAAGAACAAACGCAGATACCCCGAGAGACGCGAGAAAAGCACGCGAGCTGGGCGCGGAGGGCATCGGCCTCTGCCGTACCGAGCATATGTTCTTCGGTGAGGATCGAATCGACGCGTTCCGCGAGATGATCTGCGCGGAGACCACCGAGGAGAGAGAAGCAGCCCTGGCGAAGATCCTTCCGTATCAGCAGGCTGACTTCGAGGCTCTCTATGAGGCAATGGAAGGCAACCCGGTTACCATTCGCTTCCTGGATCCGCCTCTTCATGAGTTTGTACCGACCGAGGAGGAAGACATCCGGAAGCTTGCAGATGCACAGCACAAGAGCATGGAGCATATCAGCAAGCAGATTGACGCACTGCGCGAGTTCAACCCGATGATGGGTCACCGCGGCTGCCGTCTGGATGTTACCTTCCCGGAGATTGCCCGTATGCAGACCATGGCTGTCATCCGTGCGGCGATCAACGTGCAGAAGAGACATCCGGACTGGAGTGTCGTTCCGGAAATCATGATTCCGCTCGTAGGCGACTCCAAGGAGCTGAAGTTTGTCAAGAAGACCGTTGTAGAAGTCGCGGACGCAGAGATCGCGGCGGCTGGCGTTGAACTGAAATACGAAGTCGGCACTATGATCGAGATCCCGCGTGCAGCGTTGACCGCAGACGACATCGCGAAGGAAGCAGACTTCTTCTGCTTCGGCACGAACGACCTGACACAGATGTGCTACGGCTTCTCCCGTGACGACGCGAGCAAGTTCCTGACCTCCTATTACGACGCGAAGATCTTTGAGAACGACCCGTTCGCAAAGCTCGACCAGAACGGCGTCGGCAAGCTGATGGAGATGGCCATCGACCTTGGCCGTCCGTCCAATCCGAATCTGCATTTCGGCATCTGCGGCGAGCACGGCGGCGATCCGTCATCCGTAGAGTACTGCCACAAGATTGGCCTCGACTACGTGTCCTGCTCCCCGTTCCGTGTACCGATCGCACGCCTCGCAGCAGCACAGGCGGCCATCGCAGACAAGAAGGCGTGAAAAAGACATCAGAGGCGGCAATAACCATAAGATAGCAATTTACAAAAGATAATATTTACAAAAGATAAAAGCCCGGCTGTTTTGAACTTGCAGTTCAGAATGGCCGGGCTTTTACTGGCGATGGCAATTTCAGAGGCTGGAATTTCTGCATTTCAGTGCAAAAACTTGAATATTTTTAAAGTTTATGCTATACTCTGCCTGTTGAAGGTTGGCTGCGGGAGGGATGTCGAATGATAGATACGCGCGAGCTGAAAAATAGAGATTTATACTTAAATAAGTTGATCGCTTTTCAGGACACGGAACCTGTCAAGGTTGTTACCGGAATCCGCAGATGCGGTAAATCCAGTCTGCTGAAATTGATGGCTGCACATTTGAGAAATAACGGAATTTCGGATGATCAGATTGTTGAGATGAATTTTGAATCTTATGCATTCAGGAATATGAGCAGCGATAATTTTTATGATTATGTGAAGGAACGCGTGATTGCTGATAAACGTATGTATTTGTTTTTTGATGAAGTTCAGCGTGTCCCGGGCTGGGAGGATACTGTAAACGCATTCCGCGTTGACTTCAACTGCGACATTTATGTTACTGGTTCAAACGCATATATGCTATCATCAGAGTACGCCACGTATTTATCTGGCAGATGCGTGGAAATTAAAATGCTTCCGTTGTCTTTTAGCGAGTTTATATATTTTCATGATTTTGAAATAAAGGAAAGCAGAAGCGCCTTAGGTGGAACCCGTAAATGGGCCTATGATAAAAATGGAGAGCGATATGAAATCAAAGAACTTTTTGACGCTTATATGCGTTTCGGAGGGATGCCGGGGATTGCCGATGTGGGGCTGGATCAGGAGAAGGCGCTTGCCTTGCTTGAGGGCATTTATTCAACCGTAATCATGAGAGACATACTTGAACGGGAAAGCCGTAGGGGTCAGAAACGAATTACAGATCCAGTTCTTCTAAGAAAAATTGTTATGTTCCTTGCTGACAATATTGGCAGCAATGTTTCAGTTTCTTCGATTGGAAATATTCTTGTAAATGAAGGTCTGCTTGCGGATGGAAAAAGAAAAGGTACACCCAGCACGCATACGGTCCAGGTATATGTGAATGCGTTGCTCGAGGCATATTTCTTTTATGATATTAAAAGATTTGATATTAAAGGAAAAGAGTACCTTCGAACACTCGGGAAGTATTATATTGCAGATATTGGACTTAGAAATTATCTTCTTGGTTTCCGAAACCGCGACAGCGGACATGCTTTGGAAAATGTAGTATATTTTGAACTGCTCCGTCGGGGTTATGATGTTTCAATAGGAAAGGTGGATAACCTGGAAGTGGATTTTATTGCGGCAAAGCCGGACGAGAAGATTTATTTTCAGGTGACTGAGTCTATGACGGGAAGCGACGTTCGACAAAGAGAATTGGCGCCATTGAAAAGAATCAGCGATAATTATGAAAAAATAGTTCTTTCTGTAAACGTGGGGATGGATAATTCATATGATGGGATTAAGTCCATGAACCTAATAGACTGGCTTCTTGCCGGATGAACCTAAGCAACTCTTTTTGTTATTGATGAAATCCTGAAACGTCAGAAAAATTCAAAATCAGCCCGATTCGGGGCCAATACATAAAAGAAAATTTTGTTATAATCAGGCATGGAAAACCCCCATGCCTTTTAAGGTGCGCAGAAAAATCAGAAGGGCAGAAAAGCGGAAAACAGGAAAACAGGAAAACAGGAAAACAGGGAAGGATGGCGGAGAAAAAGAGACATACTGGTCGGATTCTGCTGGTTGGGATTGGGTATGACAAAAAGAAGAAGGATCATCATTGCAAGGTTGAGGTTTTGCGATAAAATTGTATGTTGACATTTATCCTGTTGATATTTATACTGATTGTGTTAGGTTAACTATAGCCGCTGTGGTGCTGACGGATACCTGCCTCCGACCGATATGGTTTATCTTTGTCTGAAGCATATGGCCGAATGCGCTGGAGATGTTTGCCAGACTCTGCCGGTGGTTCTGGCGGCTGTGTTCTTTGACAAGGGTAGCCGCGCCATTGGAAGCTGCACTGCGTACGAGGCGTGGCCTGCATCCATCATCTGTGGCAGATGGTGGCAGAATCCAGGAGGTGTCCTATGGAAAACATGAAAAAGTATCTGGCGGAAATGATTGGCACGTGCGTGCTGGTCACATTTGGCTGCGGGACAGCGGTCGCGGTCGGCTGCTCGAGTGAGGCGGGTAGTGGTTATCTGCTGACGGCGCTGGCGTTTGGTCTGGTGATTGTGGCGATGGCGTACAGCATTGGAAATATTTCCGGCTGCCACATCAATCCGGCTGTTTCGATTGCCATGCTGATTCGCGGTCAGCTGAGTGTTACAGACTTTGTCGGCTATGTGGTTTCCCAGCTGATCGGCTCCGCCATTGGCTGCGTGATTCTCGGCATTGTGTTTGGGTTTGACTGCGGATTTGGCGCGAACCAGATCCAGGCGGGCTGGACGAACGGTTCGGTTCCGGCGGCGCTGCTGGTTGAGATTGTGCTGACCTTCGTGTTTGTGATTGCGATTATTGGCGTGACGAGCAAGGTGGAAAATACGGCGGTGACCGGTCTGGTCATTGGCCTGACGCTTACACTGGTACATATCCTTGGTATCGCGCTCACCGGTACGTCTGTGAACCCGGCAAGAAGCCTGATGCCGGCACTCTTTGCAGGTGGTACGGCGCTTTCGCAGGTGTGGATTTTCATTGTAGGTCCGCTGGTCGGCGGCGCACTCGCGGCGGTTGTGTATGGGTTCCTGGAGGATTGATTTCGAGTCATTTTAGAACAAGTTCGGAACCTTGATACAGGGAAATCGATAAAACAAGAAAACAAGAAAACAAGAAAACAAGAAAACAAGAAAACAAGAAAACAA
>JAJQHZ010000009.1 GCA_021199475.1 Lachnospiraceae bacterium | reverse complement strand
ACTTTCTGGTTTGGAGGTGAGGTAAATGACACGATTTCGTACACAACTTAACCGCTCAGTTACCATACTCCACCCTCGGAAAAGCCCGAAGTATCAGCATATTTTCGAGTATCGTCCTGTATCGTTTTATGCCGTCGATTATTGTACAGATGCCCTTTGTATCAAAGACGGTGTCAAAATAGATCCTTGTTGTGGTTCTGGTGGGATGTTTGTACAGTCGCTGAAATTTGTTGATCGTCACAATGGAAACCGTCAGAATGCTTCGATTATCGGCCAGGAAAGTGTGCCGGAGACATGGCGGCTTTGCTATTGTTGTTGATATGTGGATTACGGGTTTCGATGTGTCGTCACTTGCTGTGATGTATATAGATAAGCCTTTGCAAAAGCATACTCTTATTCAGACCATTTCTCGTGTCAACCGCGTGTTTGACGGAAAGGAAAAAGGACTGGTAGTCGACTATATTGGAATCAAAAAAGACATGATGGAGGCTGTGAAGCAGTACGGCGGTCCGCAGGAAAGCCCGATTGACGAACTGAACATCACACTGGGCATTTTCCGAAATCATCTGGCTATGATTGATGAGCTGCTTTCTGGCTTCAATGCCACAAAATTCTATTCCGGTGAACCGTTGGAGCGGCTTATGTGCCTGAACTATGCAGCCGAGTATGTCCAGATAAGCAAGGACATGGAGACGCGCTTCATGGGGCTGTCCCGTAAATTAAAGGGAGCATATGGTATCTGTTTTCCGTCAGGAGAACTGACAGATGAGGAAACTGCAAAGGCACAGTTTTATCTTGCTATTCGCTCTATTATTTATAAGCAGACGAAAGGCGATGCTCCAGATGCAGAAGTTATGAACCGTGTTGTCGAGGAGATGGTACGTAATGCTATCTCTTGCACTGGTGTGGAAAATATCGTTGATGAACATAAATCTGTTGACCTGTTCAGTGATGAATTTCTGCTGAAATTGGACACGGTAAAGATGCCGATCACAAAATTCAACGCTCTGTTGAAGCTCCTTCGTAGAGCGATTGTTTATTACGGCAAAGTTAATAAGGTAAAATCTATTGAATTTGATGAGCGGTTAAAAGCTGTGGTAGACGCGTATAACGGCAGAGATAAGCTGGTCTTTACCAGCGAAGTGGTTTCAGATTTTGTGAATGACCTCTCCGACCAGCTTATTCAAATATTGCACGATTTGGAAGATGACAAGGCTTCGTTCGAACAAATGGGTATCACGTTTGAAGAAAAGGCGTTCTATGATATCCTCATTCGAGTTCGGGATGATCACGGGTTCCCCTATGCAGACGAGAAATGTGTAGTCCTTGCCAAGAAAATAAAAGAGCTGGTGGATGACAAGGCTCAGTTTGCCGATTGGTCTACCCGTGATGATATAAAAAATCAGCTTAACATGGAGTTGACCGTACTTCTCTAACAAAACGGGTATCCGCCAGAATGGGATGAAGAAGTGTTTGAAAAGGTCATGGAGCAGGCCGAGAATTTCAAAAATACAGCGACTAACTCCTAATTGGAGGACAGAAGCGGAACTATATCTTTAATCCGATCGAAGCTTTTTGAAAGTGAGTAATTTTATGTGTTATGGACATCGGATAACCTTATTATAAGAAAATGGGGGTGATTGGATATGAAATATAACATTCCTGACAAAGTGCTGAAGGACATTCGGCTTTTCGCGAAAAAACATGATGTTAAAAAGATAATACTCTTTGGCTCGCGGGCAAGAGGCACACATACAGAAAGAAGCGACATTGACATTGCAGTTTGCGGAGGCGACACTCTTGGGCTATATTTCGATCTTAAGGAGTGTTCTCACACTTTGCTGATGTTCGATGTCATAGACCTTGATAAAGGAATCAGTGACGAATTAAAGCATGAAATAGAAAGGGATGGGATTTTAATTTATGAAGAAGCTTGATAATTTTTCGAATTGTCTCAGTGATTTAAAGACCGCGGATTTTACAATGGCTGATAATAATGTGATTTACAGGACAGGAATTATTGGCCAATTTAACCTGTCTTTTGAGCTTGCGTGGAAAGCACTACAGGCGGCTTTACGCCTGCATGGTGTAGAAGGAGCGGAGACAGGCTCACCTCGCGAAATCCTGCAGCTTGGATACAAGGTGGGGTTCGTCAGCGATGATAACGTATGGCTTATGATGTTAAAAAAGCGTAATACCATTGTCCATGTCTATAATGAGGACGAGGCGAGCGAATTATTGCTTTTAATCCGCGACAGCTTTATTCCGGCTCTGAGTAATTTGGAAAGTACCTTGTATGAGAAGGTTAAAGGGATTGAGGAGTGAGGAAATTCTGATTGCATTTCCTGGAATTCTATGATAGAAATATCTGAGCACCTTCCGGGGGCTTTTACAAGGGAGTATTGTTTTTAATAGTCTGAGCCAAAGGAGTATGAGAAAGATTTTATATGATTTTCGGAAAATATATTAACCGCTATTATTTGAAAAACGCGCCGCTTCTGCTACTTGGAATTGCGGCGCTTGTTCTGGTGGATTATTTTCAGCTGCTGGTGCCGGAGCTGTACCGCATCGTCGTGAATGGTGTGAATGAGGGGACGGTTGTGATTGACGGCGCTTCAGTGGCGTTTACGATGGATGTGCTGCTGGATGAGGTCTGCCTGCCGATGATTTTTATTATTCTTGCGATGGTGGTCGGGCGGTTCCTCTGGCGTGTCTGTTTTTTCGGAGCGGCGATCCGCGTGGAGACGGATCTGCGCTGCCGGATGTTTGAGCACAGCAAGGATCTGTCGCAGGAGTATTACCAGAGGAATAAAGTTGGTTCTCTGATGAGCCTGTATACGAATGATCTGGATACGATTCAGGAGTGCTTCGGCGATGGTGTTCTGATGTTTTTTGATGCGCTGGTGCTGGGCAGCTTTGCATTTGTGAAGATGCTGCGGATGGACCTGCTGCTTACCGGTCTGGCGCTGATTCCGTTGCTGTTTCTGCTTGTGATGGGCCTGACGATGATGCGGGTTCTGGAGAAGAGCTGGGAAGCCAGGCAGGCGGTGTTTTCTGATCTGTCCGATTTTTCACAGGAGACGTTTTCCGGGATTGCGGTCGTAAAGGCGTTTGTGAAAGAATATCAGGAGCTGAAAGCGTTTTGCAGGCTGAATAAGCAGAATGAGGATGCGAATGTTTCTTATACAAAGATTTCGACGTTGCTGGATATCCTCACGACTCTGTTTATTGAATCTGTAATCTGTGTGATTTTGGGGTATGGCGGCTATCTTGTTTACAATCAGCGGTTCGACGCCGGGATGCTGATTGAGTATATTGGGTATTTTAATTCGATTGTGTGGCCGTTTATGGCGGTGGCGCTTTTGATTGAAAAAACGTCGCGCGGAAAGGCCTCCGTGAATCGCATCAGTGAACTGCTGGATGCCAAAGTGGATGTGAAAGACCGCGAGAGCGGAGTCCGGGATCTGGATGAAGTAAAGGGGAAAATCTTATACGACGGATTTTTTTATCCGCATCTTTTCGAGAAAGCATTGAGTT
>JAJQHZ010000139.1 GCA_021199475.1 Lachnospiraceae bacterium | reverse complement strand
CCGAATTTAGAGCAGCTCGGCAATAAAAAATCATCAACTTCACGGATTCAGGTTTTCTTCATCCAGTTCAAAAACCGATACTATCTGAGATCCACTGCCTCGTCTTTGCATGGTTAAATCTGCCCATCTTTCAGCCTGCTCATAACTGGATGTAAGATAAAACCCCGTCCCAAAATCAAGTCTTCTATCTGCGATAATGATTTGCGGCTTTTCAACTGCAACATTACTGCCATGATATAACAGCATCTACATTTCTCCTTTTCAATTATCCTAAGAAAAAACTTTCTACTGGCTTTTGATGATTTACATACGTTCCTAAACAAACATATTTTGAAGCATAAACTTCTTCATTCTCTGTAATTCATCGCACTTCCGCTAGTGAAGAGTGATGAGGTGATCGAGATTGGAAAAATAATGTCCAATCTTCTGTTGTTCCTCTTTTCTTGGAATAAGCATCTCCCATTTGTTTAACTTGGTTGAACTTATAAACGGTTGATCTGAACCAACAGCTTCCTTCACAGTATGTTTGAAAATCTCTTGAGATAAAAGTATATATGAAAACTGTATATCTATTTCATCAACATACTCTATTTTACCAGCTCTTTGATAAAGCAAAGAATTGTTATATTTCCTAGGAATTTGAGCTATTTTAAGTTCACCATTTGTAATAGGTCGATTAAGTCCTACAACAATATCTCCTTCTTTTAAAATGAAATTAGAATATATATACAGAAAGTTTTCAGGAAGATGATTCATGTTAGCCTCATCAATTTTTCCATGCTGAATAGATTCCCCATTTATAAGAGAAATTCCACTATCACAATAATCTTCCATTTTAAAAGCATAGCCTGATAAAATTTTATAACAATCCCCAAACTTACACTGTTCCCAATCTTCTGTAAAGCCCGCAAATCTAATTTCCGGAATTCTTGAATCACCTTGCGGAAACATTTTTTGCAGCATAAATTTTTTCAATTTTTTTACTTCATCGCACTTCCGCTGGTGAAGAGTGATGAGGTGGTTTAAAGATTTAAAACAATTCCCAATCTTCTGCTGTTCTTCGATATCTTGTGGCAAAGCCAGTTCTGTTTTAAAAAAATCTGCTGGTGCAATATTAAGAAGCCCATGATTTCTTGCGCCTTCTGCGGCTATCGCCTGTATATCCTTATGCCAATTGCTCGTATCATAATAAGCCGCTATAAAATCTGAACAAGTCTTTTCTTCATCTTTTATCTTAAACACAATATATAGTGTTGATAATACGCCATTTTCGTATCTATCAAGCCGTTTAATTGCTCCCCATGGAGCCTCACCGGATGTACTCTTGTTGTACGCAAATTCTCCATTATAAATCAGATAATATCCGCTAACATCTTTGCTTGCCACCCTCTTATTGAAGAAATCACTCTGATCAATAAGACCATATTGTGCTGATATTGTAAGCGGTAATTCTGATACTAAATCTTGATTTTTACGAATCACCCGCTCTGCAATGCTTTCCAACTTCCGCTGTTCCCAATCTTCGGTAAAGCCGTCAAATCTTATTTTCGGTTTTTTCATTCGGATCCCCCTTCAATCATCTGCATGTACTCGCGTAAGGATGCTGCAGTCTTTTCATCCTCACAGACAAGATCATGAAGCAAGGAAGCAAACTCACTTTGAGCGGATTGCAATTCTGCATCTGTCTTTTTCATCTCCGATAAAAGATCGCCTAAATCGATCCGCTCCTCTTCTTCAAAATTATCGACATAACGAGGGATGTTCAAATTAAAATCATTCTTCTCCAGATCTTCAAAGCTAGCCAGGAATGATTCTTTCGCTACCGTTTCTCGTTTCTCATACAATTCAAGGACAGCATCGATATGCTCATCCGTCCTCTCGTTCTGTTTCTTGCCTTTATTAAACTTTTTCGATGCATCAATAAACAGGACGTCCCGTCCCTCTCTATGCTTTTTCAGAACAACAATGCAGGTCGGGATGGATGTGTTGTAAAACAGGTTTGCCGGCAGCCCAATAACCGCATAGATGTTTCCGGACCGAAGCAGTTTTTCTCTGATTTTGCCTTCGGCGGCTCCGCGGAACAGAACGCCATGCGGCAGTACAATCGCCATTGTGCCATTGTTTTTAAGATGATACAGTCCATGAAGCAGGAAGGCATAATCTGCTTTTGATTTCGGAGCAAGGACGCCATAATCGCTGAACCGCTCGTCCTGCAGAAAGCCTGCTGCCGCGCTCCAATGTGCGGAATATGGCGGATTCATGAGAACCATATCAAATTCCGTCTCCTCACCAGTCGGCCAGTCTGCGTCTAATGTGTCTGCATTGCGCAAATTTTGATTCTCCGGGGCAATTCCATGAAGAAACATATTCATTCTTGCCAGATTATAAGTAGATGTATTCAATTCCTGCCCATAATACCTGATATTTCGCGGATCGGTGCTGTATCTTTTTGCATTCAGAAGCAAAGACCCTGAACCACAGCAGGGATCATACACAGACAAGCCCTTTTTGCTCTCCTGTCCGGCAATGGCAATCCTCGTCAAAATCTTTGATACCGCCTGCGGCGTATAAAATTCCCCTACCTTCTTTCCGGTTTCCGATGCAAATTGTCCAATCAGGTATTCATATGCATTTCCTAAAATCTCTGCATCCGAATTCAGCAGATCCGCTTTGTCGATCTCTTTTATCAGACTGGAGATCGTATCACTCTGTTTCTGGTCTCCTGCGCCAAGACGGTTGGAATAGAGATCAATATCTGCAAACAAATCCGCAAACAGGGGATCACTTTGTTCAATGTTATTGAACGCTTTCTGCAGCTGCTCACGGTTAAAAGAATTATTTCTTGCCGCATCTGCAAAACAGGTATAAGTAAGATCCGGTTCTATGACATAGTGACATGCAGACTTAATTTCGTTTTTCAGTTCTTCGGCGCTTTCATCTTCCAGAGCTTCTCTGTATGCATCCAGCGCAGCCTTTAAAGTCTCTGGTTTCTCATCGTAAATCAGATCATATACCCGGATCAAAAATGAATCCGAAAGATATTTATAAAATACAATCCCCAGCAAATAATCCTTATACTCGTTTGCATCCATTTTTGAGCGAAGGATATCCGCCCCGCTCCACAACACACTGATTAGATCTTTACTGTTTTCCTGCTCAGCCATTTAACCGCCCTCTCATTCTTTCGCTTACGTTTTCGCTTTTGCGGCAGAAAATCCACGTTTTCTTTTTCCACCCGCCCAGGTTCACCATTCGACGTCTCTCTCAGCTGTCCAACTCCGAAATCCACGCATGCAGCATATCCGACATCGTCGTCATATGACTGCCCGCATACACCTTAAATTTCATCTTATCATCCTGTGAGATTGCAAGCGTTATGGTTGTTGCTCCCGCACCACGCTTTCTGACTGCGGGCTGCCCCTTCGCAGTCGCTTCAACCTTTTTCTGCTCCTGCTCTCTGCTTTCAACCGCAGTGCCAAAGCTTCCGAACATATTCTTTTTCTCAGCCATTTCTATTTCCTTCCTATACTTAAGATATAATTATTTAAGCATATTACATTTATGTATAATCCATTCTATAATTACGTTATCCTTATTTAAGTATAACGTAATTATTTGTTTAAATTGCAATTATTCATTGTCAAACCCTGCCAGCTCACGGATTCGATTAACCATGACCAACGTAGCCCTGGCAGCAGACGACCTGCGGGCATACTCAACGACTGACATATTGCCAACGCCTGCCCGAACAAATTGCTCGGACTGCGGCAATGTAAGTAATACATCGTCAGATTTCTGCCTTTCACTGAACCATTCTTTGAAATCAGCGGCAGCTGCAGACCATTATCTTTATCATTGATTGCCTTCCTCCTGATTCATTATAGTATAATCTCATCTGCATTTCAATATAATAATAATGATTCTATATTGATTTAACTATAAAATATTTATTTCATTATTTATTTAATATGCTAAAAGTAGGCCGCGCATACAAAATCGCCATTCGGCAGTGCGCGGCCTATGTCCTGCATAGCAAGGCAGTTCTCCTATGGGTAAAAGGATACCATATTTTTGTAGAATCTGTTTTATCAATTTGATTCAGCTTCTACTGCATTCGGTGGATTCTGATTTTCTTCCAGAATATTGGCATCTCCGTACTCATCACTGCGTATCTTAAGCGTATCTGACGCTTCGCGCATCAGTGCCATTCCCAGCGACAATCCATATTTAAAAAATTCCCTGTTCTGACAGTCAGACTCTATGGAGGCTTCCGTCGCGGGGAGCTGATTGCGCTTACGTGGGATGATATCGACTTCGAAAAACACACTGTAAGAATCTGTAAGACAGCAGCCAGGACGAAAAAAGGAACCATCATTGAAACGCCAAAGTCCTTTGCAGGTTTCCGGACAATCACAGTAACCGAAGAGGCTCTTTGGGTTCTTCTCAAGCATAAAATTGAGCAACAGAAATATCGTCTCTCCGTTGGCTCCTACTGGCAGGGAGAAAACTATGTATTTACTCAGGATAACGGAAAACAGATGGACATCTCCACGCCGAACAAGGTTTTCCAGAAAACCATTCGCCGATACAATGAGACCCCAGATGGTCAGATCGATCCGCTTCCGGTTATCACGCTCCACGGACTCCGTCATACATCCGCCACCATCCTGATCGCGGAGGGAGTGGACCCGAAAACTGTCCAGAATCGCCTTGGTCATTCTGAAATCAGTACAACCATGGATATCTACAGTCATGCGCTCAAAAAACAGGATGAAGCCGCTGCAGCAGCCCTTGCAAGGGGGATCAAAAAGAACGCATAAATCTCACAATCTGCTATAACTTTTGAAAAAAAGTTGACCAAATGTTGACCAAATCACATCTCGTCGAACCCATGTTGACCAGTTTAAAGAAATATAAAAAACACCGGAAACCCTGTATTTATCAGTGTTTCCGGCACTCTTCAACGCCCCTGCCAAGGAGTCGATGCGACAGGATTTGAACCTGCGACCTCTGCGTCCCGAACGCAGCGCTCTACCAAGCTGAGCCACGCATCGATATTCTTTTTTGTTTGCCTCTCGTTTTCAGCTTGTTCATTATATCATCAGGTTCTTTAAAATGCAAGCACTTTTTTCATTTTCGAAGATTTTTTTGTGGGGCTTTTTTGCCGGGTTTTCCCCGCGGCGAGTGTTACCCGTAACGCCGCGGGGTGCATGGCCAGGTTGCAGCAGTCTCTATCACGTCCTTATCCGTCTCCATCTCGTCCATATCCCGCCCTTTTCTCCAGTCTTTATCCATCCACCGAAGCAGGACATACGATTCATCCACCGAAGCGGGACAAATACGATTCATCCACCGGAGCAGGACAAATACGATTCATCCACCGGAGCGGGACATATGATTGCTGAATCTGTCAGCTGAGCAATTCCAGCAGCTCCGCCTGCGACAGGCTTGCGAGGGATGTGCTTTCTCCGGAAAGGACCTGATCCGCGAGATCCTTTTTCTCTTCCTGCAGCCTCAGGATTCTCTCTTCGATGGTGCCTTTCATAATCAGGCGGTATACGGTGACCTGCCGGGTCTGGCCGATCCGGTGGGCACGGTCGGTCGCCTGGTTCTGCGCGGCCTGATTCCACCACGGATCGTAATGAATGACGATATCCGCTCCCGTCAGATTCAGTCCATTGCCGCCCGCCTTGAGCGAAATCAGAAATACTGGGACATCCCCCTCGTTGAACTGATGCACCAGCTGAATGCGCTTTTCCTTGGACGTGGAACCGGTCAGGATATAGTACGGAATCCCTTCTGCTTTGAGATCTTCCTCCAGGAGTGCGAGCATGGAAGTAAATTGCGAGAACAGAAGCATTCTGTGCCCGCCGTCCATCGCCTGCCGGATCAGTCCCATGACGGCTTCCCGTTTCGCACTTTCTTTGTGGTAGTTTTCAAAAAGAAGCGATGGGTCGCAGCAGATCTCGCGAATCCTTGTGAGCTCCGCGAGCACCTTTACTTTTCCGGTTCCCGTTCCCATCATTCCGTCCGATATCGATTGCTTTAGCTTCAGCACCTCTGCGTCATAGAGCTTCTGCTGTTCGCCGGAGATGGGCACGTAGCGCACCTCCTCCAGCTTTGCAGGCAGATCCTTTAATACGTCCTCTTTCCGCCTTCTCATGAGGAAGGGTGACGTCATTGTTTTGAGCTTTTCTATTGCCTGCTGGTCTTTGTTCTTCGTGACCGGAACCGCAAATCTCTGTTCAAATTCCTTCTGCGCGTACAAAAATCCGGGCATCAGGAAATCAAAAATGCTCCAAAGCTCCGAGAGGCGGTTTTCAATCGGCGTTCCGGTCAGTGCGAGGCGATGTCTGGCGTTCAGCGTCTTGACGGCCTTCGAGACTGCTGCGCCCGAATTTTTAATATACTGCGCCTCGTCAAGAATCACATAAAAGAACGTTTTCCCGGAAAGCTCCGCGACATTGCGCTTTAACAGATCATAAGAAATCACATATACCTGCGTGGTATCCCATGCCGCGAAGGCCTTTTTTCTCGCGGCCGCGCCGCCGGCAACAGGTACAACCCGGATGTCCGGTGCAAATTTTTCAAATTCCTCCTGCCAGTTATAGACCAGAGACGCGGGGCAGACTACCATGGACGGATGCTCTGTCCCCGGCTTCTTCTCTTCGTAATCATACAAAAGAGCGGCGATTGTCTGCAGCGTCTTGCCCAGCCCCATCTCATCCGCCAGGATCCCGCCGAACCCGGCTTCCTCCAGGGTCCGGATCCATTTGAAGCCCAGCGTCTGGTAAGGCCTTAAAGTCCCGGCAAGGGCCACCGGAGGCTCACTCTCAGAATCCCGGATAGTCTTAAAATTACGAATAATGCTGCGGTATACCCGGTCTCTTGTCGAGTACAGCGCGTCATGCTGTTCCAAAAGCCGGTCGATATACAGCGCGCGGTAGAGCGGCATTTTCGCGCTCTTTTTGATCACATCCTCCGGGTTCAGATCCAGCTCTTGCATAAAATCGCTGATCTCGGTGAGCTGATCATCCTCTGCCAGATCGAGAAAATCCCCTGAGGAAAGCACATGAAACCGTTTTCTCTGACGGTAGCTCTGCAGCACCTCCAGCAGCTCCTCCTCTGAAATCCCGGAAGACGTCAGTGACAAATCGAGAATGCCGCTGTCCACAGAAACGCCGACCTTCACCTTCGGAACCGGGGCGACCGTAAACTTCCGGAACGCCTCTGAGCCATGTACCGTGCCATATTTTTCAAGAACGGCAATGCCGGACTGCAAAAAGTCAAAGAGCTGTTCATCATTGAAAACCGTTGAAAAAACCCCGTCGTCATCAGGCTTACCCATCATAAAGCTCCTGACTGCGCTGACGGCCCGCTTCTCCTGCTCAATGTCCCGATACCCGTCATTCGCTGCAGAGATGCCGAGCGTATATACTTTTTCGGCATTACCCGGGTTTCCTATGTTCCCCGCATTTACCAGATTTTCCGTGTTTTCTTTATTTCCTGTATTTCCCGCATTTACCAGATTCCCAGTATCTTCTTTATTTTCTGTATTTCCTGTATTTACCAGATTCTCCGAGTCTTCTGTGTTCTCTATGTTTTCTATGTTTACCGTGTTCCCCGCATATACCAAATTTCCCGCGTTTCTTTCGTTTCCCGAATGATTCGTGCTTCCCCCGTTTGCGGCGGCTTCCTGTCCCTTCCGGCTTTTTTCCCTGTAACGGACCTTTCCCGTACACCGCATAAAATGGATTGCTTCCAGGCGTTTTCCTCCAGCTTTATCCGTGCGGGATCCGCTGTACGCTGAAACATCCGGTGTCTCGCAATCGAGATAAAAATCAAACTGGGGTTCCGGAGGCAGATACCCTTCCGCCTCCTTCTCGCAGTGATCGGTAAAATCAACCGATGGGTTTTCCAAAAATGCCGGTACGACACGATAATAGAATTCCTGCAAATTCGGAAGACCTACCTGAAACCGGAAATATCCGGATGCATCTGCAACGGCGTCAAACGGCTTTATGATCTCCTGTTCCTTTTTTGTGATTCGGGATAGTCCATCCGCATTCAGAGTATAGCGATGGGAGCCGCTGCCATGGAGCAGCACAGGAATCAGCCCGTGCACCGCAATGCCGGAAAAGGTTCCTCTCGCATCCGACAGGCGGTCACAGGTCAGCGAAAGCCGGATGTCCCTGTGAGCCACCGGAATCTCCTTGCTCGCCACACCGTTTGTCTTATCCTGATATTCTGCACTCTGTCCCTCCCAGGCGTCATAAAAATTGTCCAGAACCGCACCCTGAAACTCCAGGCTTGATGTGACATTGATCGTCCGGAAACTGTGTGAAGAGCGCATGTTCCTCATTTCAAACTGCATATTGATGTCAGAGACGTCGCCGACCTTTCGCTGCAGGAAATCATACAGTCTGGCCGAATGATCCGTAAAATCATATTCTCCAAAATCAATACTCTCTGTTTTCGACAGCGTAAGCGTATATCTGCCGGTGCAGGCCGCGACCAACTCCCTGACATTGCGGACGACGATGACCTTCCCGCCGACCTTCTGGATCCGGAAACTGAGCTTTGCCATCCCGTCCTCGATGATAATGCGCGGATACAGCTCTACCGCTTTCATTCTCGTGGGTTCGAGAGCGTCCGCCTTCTGAGCTGCAGCCTTGTTCGCCTTTTCCAGGCTCTTGAAAAATTTAATCGCCTTCTCATCAGTGAGATCGGCCGTCTCCTCCGCCAGTTTATCCGTCTCATCCCAAAGCAGCTCGCAGAGAATCAGTCCATTGATATTCAGATAATTCTTCGCCCGGGATCGTCCATCCGTAGCGCCCCCGGAGCCGCCCTGTCCGTCTCCATCGGAATACCCATTCGGATCATTCTCAAAGCGGTTCTCCTCTTCAAAGCCTTTCTCCCAGAGGTTCTTTAATCGAGTCTCTCCGTCCAGATACCCTTCCGAGGTTCTCAGATGCAGCTTACTCCCCGTAAGGCGGGCACTCCCTGTCTTAAAATAATAGTTGGACAGGGAATCATACTCATTTAACTCCGCCTCAAACGTCCGTGTGCCGTCACGCTCTTTTCGCTCAAACGCATGAAAATAAAACGATTTTGGATGATTCTTCAAAATGTCCTTTGCCATATGGATCGAATACGGATCCGTCACATAATCCTTCAGGGCTGTCCTCATATCGTAAACGGCAATCCCATCCGGATCTCTGCGCCCCTCAAAAAAATCAAGTGCAGGACACGGCGCAGACCCATACATCTCGCGCAGGCGCGCCTGTTCCTGATGCTTCTTTTTCACCTTGACGGCGCCAATCCGCGCACCGCTGGTATATTCGTCCTCCACCGCGACAAGCAGTCCGCCCTTTTGCTGCTCTATTTTGTACAGAAAAGCAGCCTTGTGACTACACAGTCTGTCCATTCTTCCTTCCGGACAGTTGCAGGTCATATGTGATGGCTTCAACCCCTTACCAACCTGAGGTGGCCATGGGTGGATGGAAATCGTATAATAAGAATCATAGTAGTAGGACTGACGGGGTTTTTTGGAGAGCCTCGCTGCCTTTTTCTCTTTCTCATCCGGATAATACTCCGCACTTATCCCGAGCCAGACCTTCGCCATTTTGAGCTTTGACTGCATTTCCTCGCTGGAGGCCTGTTCGATCACGGACTCAGGAAACAAATGCCGCCACTGAACAGGCATGCGGAGCGGTTCCTCCGATTCCGGATCCTCATTCAGGTGAAATTCCTCACGCATCTCATCGGTAATCTCCAAATCGTTTCCCATCTGAATCTCTTTGTCCATCCTGGCCTCCAACTTATCGTATACGTGTAAACCGACCATTTGCTTTTCTTAACAAACGGCTTTCAAAGCCGATTGCGTGTTTTCTCTGTCTCCTCCGCATTCCCTGCCTTCACAGTCTCGCACAAAGCATTCCGCTTTTCCTCACCAATCGGAAGCAGCCTGTCCGGCATCGTCTGCACCCCCTGCTTACTGGGATTTTACCCGCATATTGGGATTTTACTCGCATATGATCTCTCATGAAAACTTTTCATTATTATAGCTTCGATATATCGTCACGTCAATCAGAAAGAGCAGCAGATCCATTAAAAAAATACTCTGCCCCCCTGTAAACAACATACGCATCCAGCCGCATAGTGACCGGATGCGTAAATCAGCAGATCAAGTACATTCATTTTTTATCTTTTGTATATGCATATTTGCTGCAAAATTCAATCATCAAATTCTTTTTGCAATCTCTTCGCGTTCTTCCTCTGACACATCCAGCAGATCCATTGCCTTTTCTGCCGATATTCCCATCTTCTGCATCAGTTTTTTCAAATTTTCCAGAATAGTTTCCGTTCTGCCTTCCCGCAGTCCTTCCTGCAGTCCTTCACGCAGTCCTTCCTGCAGTCCCTCACTCTTTCCTTCGCGAAAGATTGTCTTTGTCTTGTATTCCAGTACTTTTCCACCCATAATCGACCCCACTCCTTTTTTGACATTCTCGTATTTCATTGCCAGCTTTTCCAGTACCTTATGGGTCATTTCTACAATCGTATTTCTGGTGTATGCGCTGATCGTTCCCTGTCTCTGCAATTCGTCCAGCTTGTTCATGATCCCCGCATACTCTTCTTCTAAACGGGACAGCTTCTCCTGGTCCTCGTCATATTCTTTCAAATGCTTCTCATGCGAAAAAATATAAAACGGCAGTAAGAATAGCAGCCCTTTCTGAAATATTTCATCCAGCTCATATTTCTGCGACTTCATCACAAATACATCAATCGGCAGAGTTCCTTCCGATGCACGCATTCGGATTGTCATCTTATCTGGTGTATTCTTTGTGCTTCGCAGAAACAGCACCGCGCAATTTGGAATTGTAACTTCGAGTATATTGCCAATCCGTTCGCCTTCATCCAATGCGATCTGTGTCGCGTATTCGAAGATTCGAACCAGCATCCTGTTGTCTGCGGTGCTCTGTACTTCAAATAAATACTTTTTCGGTTCTTTTTCTCCGATGACAGTGAAACTGCTGTCCGTGATTCGCTTGATTTCTTCGCCGTCCTGCTGGTTGATGTAATGTTCATTTGGCGCGAAGAGAATCTTCTCATCTCCCTTGTAATGCTCGCCAAAGGTCTCATTTAGCACCGGCAGTATCAGGGGACTGCAGTCATTTAATAATGTACGGGCCACGTCATCATATGGCGTGGCATATTTCGAACCGATCTCGCTGTGCGCTGTATTGCTCTTATCCGGCCTCTTATCCGGCACAGACTGTTCACCTCTTTTTCTTTATCCTTTGATTCCTCCTCTTCTGTTTCTTCGATTTCAGGCCGCTCTGCCACCCGAGATATTACATTTGCATCTGCTGATAGCTTTATTATAATTGAGATTCTCCTAAAATACAACTATATTTTTCAATACGACGGCTCCATCTTTTTGCCAGACAACCTGAATAATCCCCGACCAGACTGTGATCTCCACATTGTTCCGTCAACCCCTTCCTCATGCCAATCATGCTAATCACATTTTCAAGCAAGTGCACATCATAGCCACGCTTCTTAATCCTTTTTAAAGTTGTCTGATATTTAATTAAAATTCCTTGTCCATTTTACTATTTCATTCGTCCACATATTAGCGTAAAACATAGAATTTATCAATACAAAATGCGTTTTTCATAAAACAAGCCTTCTATCCCTCCGTAACAAAAAGTTCCCTTCCGGAGATGGGAACTTTTTATTGTATGAAGCGCAATCTTCTCTCTTATTTTTTACTCCTGAATCTGCGACGGAGCTCTTCATACAGAACCGCGACGCTTCCTGTTAGCGCAGAAAGAAGCGGAATAATCGGTGTGGCATCACCTGTCGCTACCGCACCAGATGAACCCGATTCTGAGGATGCCCCGGTCCCGGACTCCGTCTTTGTCCCGGCCTCTTCTGTTTCGTCCTCAGATTCAGATTCGGACGAATCCATCTCCGATTCAAATCCGGTTTCAGACTCACCAGACTCCGTTACGGTTCCTGTTTCGGAAGCTTCTGTCTGAGTTCCTGCTCCGGACGATTCTGTCTCTGTCTGAACTCCTGCTGTAAAAGCTTCTGTCTCTGTCTGAGCTCCTTCTCCGGACGATTCTGTCTCTGCCTGGGAGCCTGTTTCATTTGCCTCTGTCACGGATCCGAATTCTTTCGTTTCATCTTCCAATTCGGCTGTTTTTACGGTCAGCACTGCGGAGGCGGTTCTGCCATCGGTGTAAGATAATGTCGCACTATGATGACCCGGGGTGAGATTATTCATAAAATTCTTTGCGAAAGTAATAGCAGTGGAGCTTTCTGAAAGAGTGTAATTAGAGGCATCCACGATAATGCCATCGATTGCAACGCTTACAAACTCGGCCAGTTCTCCCGCGCAGGTAATGACTGCGCCAGTATCTGTGCCGATTACGTATTCGGCATTCGTTGTTTCCAGGGCCGCATTCTCAGCCACAAGAAGCGTTTCATGGGCTTTCTGCGCCTGCTCAAGGTTTGCCTGCGCCGTTTCGTAAGCTTCCTGTGCTGCCGTGAGCGCCCTTGAATCAGAACTGTGCGCGTCAAAAGCAGCGGTGTAGGCCTTCTGTGCCTGGGTAAGGGATTCCTCAGCCGTATTCACGGCTTCCAGATAAGCGTTCAGGTAGGTGAAGTCCTCATCAGTGATCCCGGAGACGAGGGCCTCCTCATAGGTAATCTCAGAAGCGCGGTTGTAGTAATCCAGCGCGTCTTCGTAGGCCTTCTGTGCCTCGCTGAAGGCCGCCTGTGCTTCCGCAAGAGTGGCCTGCGCTTCCGCAAGAGTCGATTCGGAGGCGGCCGCGCTTGCTTCGGCTGCGGCCACGGCATCTTCCGCTTCCGCAAATTCTTCTGAGAGCGAAATCATTGCGTTATAGACTGCTGTTTTCGTGATCAGGGTCTCGTTATCTCTGGCGAGACTCTCTGCCGCATCCTCCTGTGCCGCAACCGCATCGTCATAGACCTCCTTTGCTTCATCCAGATCTGCCTTTGCTTTGCTGACTGTATTTTCTGCAGTGGCTGCGGCTGCTGCTTTTTCGACCGCAGCTTCCTCCGCCGCTGACAGAGCTTCTGACGCATCAGAAACTGCATCCGCCGCATCAGAACATTCCTGATTCAGCTGTGCGAGATCATTTACTGCATTTTCATATGCAGTCTTGCAACTGGCAACGAGCGCGGCTGCCTCGTCACAGGCATCGTTGGCCTCTGCCAAAGTTTCCGACTTTTTGGTCACGGTATCTTCAGCGTCGCTGTAAGCAGCCTGCTTCCTGGCCAGAAGATCCTGAGCGTCTGCAAGGGCTTTCTCTGCTTCATTCAGATCCACCTGTGCGCTGTTGACTGCCATTTGTGCAGTCTCGACCGCTGCCTCTTTTTCTGCGGCGGCCTCATTTGCTTTGCTCAGTGCAGTTTCCGCATCTGCGACAGCATCCGCCGCAGCATCCGCATCTGACTGAGCCGCTTCAAGAGCGGTGTCGGCTGCGGTTTTGTCTGCCTGAGCGGTCTCCAGCGTATTTTCGGCTGCAATTATCACATCCGTGAAAGTGGCAAGAAAGGCCACATAGCTACTAAGGCTTTCTTCATACTCCCCTACAGTCATAGATGGGGATGTATAATCGCTGTTGCCGTAATAGGATGATTCAAATACCTGGCCGTAGCAATTCGGATAAAGCGTGCCGTTTTGAGAAACAGCAAAGCCGGTCGTGATGTAAAGGGGTGCAACTATATTGGTGTAGTGCCCGGTCGTTCCTGTCGTAGATCCTGTTTCCAGCTTTTCTGAATAATACTCCTTTTCAGTGTAATACCATCCATCGAAAGGATCCTTTGTACTCAATAATGCGCATGCGAGATTCTCAGCAACATTATACTGATGAGAATGGGCAATCGTGTACTGTGATGACCAGTCAAGCTGTGACATAGCAATCGCCATGAGAACATAATTGACTTCCAGTTCAGATAGTCCGGGAAACAGATCATCGTTCGTGCGAAGTCCATTGCATTCTTTCAGATACTCAACCGCAGCCAGCATATTGTCGAAATAAACCGCATCCGTCTCGTCATCCTGGAAAATATATTTTCCAAGGCCATAGGTTTCATCATTAAGAATTTCAAGCGCCTTTTCCGCAGAGGCTTTGATCTCATCATCCTCTGTCGTATCACAGAGATACTGGAAAAATCCAAACGCATCATAAGTGTATGTTTCTTTCGCCTCATTATATGCTGCCTGCTCTGCGTCCAACGCCGCCTGCGCATCAGTGACCGCCTGTGCGGCCTTTTCTGCCTCTGCTTCTTTCTCTGCTACTGCCTCATCCGCTTCCACCTGTGCGGCCTGTGCCGCTGCCAGATTCTCCTCGGCCAAAGCCTCATCTGCGTTTGCGGTGTTCAGTTCATCATTCGCATCTTCCAGTTCTTCCTCTGCCTCATCCAGAATACCCTGTTTCTCTGCCACAACTTCTCCGGCGGCGGTAACAGTGCTTTCCGCATCTGTTACCGCGTCTGCGGCCGCACTTTTTTCGGATTCCGCTGTGGCGAGGGCTGCCTCTGCGTTGGAAATTTCAGTATCCGCAATCTCCTGTGCAGCAATGGCATCGTCCCAAGCAGCCATTGTGTCTTCTACCGACTGCACGGCCGCCTGATATCCGGCATAATTTTCTGCTATGACGGAGTATACTGCGGAAGCCTCATCATATGCGGTCTGTGCCTGAGTGACTGCCGCGTCGGCGTCAGCCAGGACGGCTTCCGCTGCTGTTACAGTTGCGGCTGCTTCGGAAGCGGCCGCTTCCGCAGAGTCTTTATTCGTCTGTGCAGCGGCCAGAGCGGTTTCAGCCTCCGATACGTTTTGAGCAGCGGTGTCATAAGCGGTCTGCGCGTTTGTCAGAGCGGCAGACGTGGTATCATAAGCGGCCTGCGCGCCTGTCAGGGCAGCTGTCTGCGTATCAAAATTTGCCTGCGCAGCAGCCAGAGCTGATGCTGCGGATTCCAGCGTGGATTCGTCGGCTGCTTCATAGGCAGCCTGTGCTTCCGCCAGAGAAGCGGCGGACGAGTCATAGGCGGTCTGCGCATTTGCCAGAGTGGTTTCAGCGGCACTGTTATCCGCCTGCGCAGAGGTAAGTGCGGTCTGCGCACTCGCTGCTGTTTCATTGGCTGCCACAAGATTAGACTCTGCTGCAGAAAAGGCATCGACTGCAGCCGCTGCGGCTTCTGAAGCTACGGCGGAATCGGCGCCCACCTGAGAAAGGAGATTCGCTGCTTCTGCCTGTGCGGTCTGCGCACTTGCAAGAGTGGATTCCGCTTCAGACATCTCCTGTGCGGCCGTCTCGCAGGCTTCGAAATCCACTTCAAGGCTTTCCAGATAAGCCACAGCGTTATCATAGGCGGTCTGTGCATCCGCAACTGCCGTGTCGGCTTCCGCCTGGGCGTTTTGCGCATTGGCGAGAGCCTGTGCGGCGCCTTCATAAACGGCCTGCGCCGATCCGAGAGCCGTTTCCGCGTCTGCGGCGGCAGCAGAAGCGCTGTCATAAGCCTCCTGCGCCGCATCGACTTCCGCCTGGGCGGCGTCTACAGCTGCCTGTGCCTGGAATAGACCGTCATCAGTGACGCCTGCCTCCTCGCATGCAGCCTGTGCTTCCTCGAGAGCGGCCTGTGTCTCCGCAAGTGTCTGATTAGCAGCAACCAGCTCTTCGTCAGCGGCATCCGCGGCGGCCTGTGCCTCTGTAAAGGAATTCTGAGCGTCGTTAAGCGACTGGGAGGCTTCGGAAAGGTTTTCAGCGGCCTGTTTCATCAACATATCAAATGCTGTTTCAGCTGAGCTGGCGGCCGCGCTCAGTGTCAGCTGTGAGTCTAAGACATTTGCCGCCGCATCTGCTACCACTTCACCGGAAATGTTTACAGATGCCTTCGCATCTTCCACCGTGTCTGCAGCCGCATCAGCCTCTTTCTGCGCCGTATCCAGGGCAGCTTTTGTGTCCGCCAATGCAGTGGTGCCGGAGGAAGTGTCTTTCTCCGTATCATTTGTGTCATCAGAGGATGCAGCAAGAGCCGCAACGGGGGTATCTGCCAGAACCAGACTGAATGCAGTAATCACAATACCTGTCTTTTTCATCAGTTTTTTTCGTTTCATAAACATTCTCCTCACAAAAAATTGCAGTTGCCGTACTTCTTAATGCTTTTCGAAAGAAGTATAGCATAGGATATTTTTTTGCCGTAAACGAAAAGTTCCCCTCCGAAGAGGGAAACCCTTTCAATGCAGGTAAATCATTTCCGTTATTATAATATCTTCCGAGAGAACGGCAACAAGAATACTGTGATCTCCTTCTTCATTCCACTCCGAAATAAAATAATATTTTATGAAAAATATACGTGCTAATCATAAATGATCTCGTTCTCATCCAGAATTTCTTTCAGTCTGTTATTCTCTTCCTGCATTTTTTCAAGCTCCGACTGAAGCTCGTCATTCTTCTGCTGAAGAAGATCTGTCTGAGAAGGTTCTTCCGTGGCAGTATTATCTGAAGTTTCCTCTGTCTCAGATCCATCGGCTGTTGTGGTTGAGGCTGACTCCGTACTGTCTGTGGCAAAGTTTTCGAGGTACTCCGAAGCCGCAGTTGGATATTTAATTGTAAGAGTATAATTCCCATATCCAGATGTGTATTCCATTGATATCTTATATTCCTTACCCTCTGCAAGCGTATATGTTCCTCCACTATTCCAGTCAATGTCAGCAAGATTACTATTTCCACCTATCTCTGTATCTTCACTATCTAATATTGCGCAATTATATCTTTCCGCGCCTTCAACGCTGGAAATGCCGATAAAATAATCTCCTGTAACCGGAGGAATAAATGTATAAGAATTAATCTGATTTGCATGTTCTATACTGTCATTTACAACTGTATATCCACTAATATTCAAAACCGGTTTTTGTGGATCTATCTTCAACGTATACGCTCCAGTACCTATAAAGTGCAAAACCTGTATCTCATAGGTCTCGCCGGCATCAAGATCAACTATAAAGCTTCCGGTTGTTGAATCTATAATATTCATATCAAACGGATCCCAGATCATCAATTCAAAATCCACGTTTGATGTCGTATTTAGCAATGAAAAGTAATATATACCTGTTTCCGGAGCAGTATAGGTGTAAACATTTTTCTGATCTTCAAACATAATCTGGTCGTTGATCAACGTAGCGTCTGTTAGATCAGTTGTAGGTTTTTGTGCCTTCACATGAACAACAAAAGGTGTATTACCAGATTCCTGTGTTACTATTAATGAATACGTTTCCCCTTCTTCAAGCTGAACCATGTGGCTTGTAATTGTAAAAAATGGCCAAATATCGTTATTGAGCGAATCATAAAGGTTGAAGCGTATATTACAACTGTTTTTCACATCAGTTATCTCAAGCCAATAGCATCCATCCCTCGGCGCAGTATAAGTGAATTCACATGTCGGACTTTCATCCGTTACCGTTCCCTCAAACTCCACAACCGGTTCTTCTTCAATCGTAATGGTTTCCCCGACATACACCGGATCAACGTCCAGCGTATTAGTCGCAGTCGCATAGCTGAATCCTTCTTCATCCACCGATACGGCCTGACTTCTCGTGAAACTGATCACCATTGTTCCGGCCAGCAAGAATACTGCTGCCTTTATCATTACGCTTCGACTTGCCTTTTTCACACGATGCTTCCTCTCTTTCATTCGATTTGATATTTTTCAATGAATTCTCATTCCCGCCATTGTTCCGGCAATAACGCTTCGTTCATAGTTTCACCCGATAAGCCATGCATGAAACTCGCATAATATTCATATCAGTATCATATCACTGCATTATTCAATCTGCAATCAGAATCTTCTTATTCTTTTTCCGATGAGTTCCTTATTACTTGTGATATTTGTCTCGTTGCTTTGCAGGAATAAACATTCTCGGGAATAAAAAACGGAAGAAAGCAGCACCCTTGTTTTCATGACTACAGTTCCTCATATCCCAGAAAGTCTCCGATTTCAAAAGTAATGCTGCCATCATCATTCTGAATAAGATTCAGATCAAAACACAATGTCTCCATTTCAGAAAAATAGTAATAGTCACCGTCCAGCTTTCCACACATATAATAGCCAACATTGACCGCAAATGTAACCGTGGCATCCACATCAAACTTCCAGAAATCGTAGGAACAAGGAATATCACCTACTACTACGTTTTGGTCCAGTATTTCCCCTGTAATATTATCTGTAATTGTATACTCCTTCCCCTGTTCATCTATATTCAGAGAAATCCGCTCACACACCGCCTCTGTATATTCTTCATACTTATATGCGGAAGCGATCCAGATTCCGCTTTCACTCTTTTGCAGAACGTACAGTTCTTGGACGGCACAACCCGTTCCTCGGTTTTTATAGCATTTCACTAGCAGTCTTTGGCTTTCTTCGTCCCAAAATAGTTCTGGAAGATACGTAACGAAACACGTATAGGGCCAATCAAAATAATAAACATCGTTTCCAATACTAAACGCTGCGCCCTGAAAGCCTATCTCTTCATCGTAGTAGATATACATTCGGATATTTTCCTCAGGTATTTCCGCAATACAAAATACGCCTGTTTCGTAGACAGCAGACATATCCGTACTGGTGTATGGAATTTCATTCACTACTTCCAATTCAAGCAGCTCCTCCAGACTATACTGCATAACTCGCGAGAGCACTAAATTGTTCTCGCTTTCATTCGTTTCCTCCCCGGATTCCAAAGAATCTTCCGATTCCGTCTCCATTTCCGCGCTGTCTATGATCACAACAATCTCATCATTTATTTGATTCTGGGCAAATGCTCTCGTTCCGCCTCCAATCACAGTCATTGTGATCACAGCGATCAGAATCTTTGATGCAGTCATTTTTCCAAAGGCTTTTCCTGCCTTAGTTCTTTCCATTGTTTCACCTTCTCCTCAAGACCCTTTATACAGATCACGGTTTCTTTCTTAGCAATACATTTGGTCCATCCATTCAGATCCGATAAAATTATTCATTTATTTACCTACTGTACTTTCGTATGTTGAATAATAGGGCATATTTAACGTAATAAGCTGATAATACATAGAATCCAGATCTGAATATCCAGGATAACTCAGCTCCATGCCGTCGCTGCTGGTATATGTAAAACTCGGAGAGCCAAAATCCAGCCAGGAACCTGTCGGAGCACTGTAATCACTGTAATCCATAGAAAATGTTCCATCTGTCATAACGATGCCATCCGTAAATTTACAATACCAATAGGCCGTCACATCTTCTCCCTTTTGGTCTGTATGATACTCATATACTAAAATAATTTCGTTTCCACTGTATCCGGACGATTTGTCATTATACAAAAAATAGTAGCCTAACAGATCACAGGACTTCAGGGAAGTTGGATCATTCCACCCTGCCACTATAGAATCAAAGGCAGCTTTTGCCCGTTCTTCCATTTTTGCTGATGCCGTATCAGGCAGTTCATCTAAAGATGGAAGATAATAGCTGATCCCTTCAACAACATAATCTTTGGACATCACTGTTGGTTTGTATCCCATCCGTTTGATTATATCCTCTATATAATAATCATCAATCGATACTGTCACAACATCCCCAATATTTAAGCCTGATTTCTGACTCATTTCAAAGTAACCTTCATCAGACAGAACCCCTGATACCGTAAGTTCAGCCTCAGCCTCTGGAGCAATCCCGGTAAAAGACACCGATACATAGTCGAAAACATCTTCTTCCGGAAGCTCTTCTAAACCACTTACTGTATATGTTTCACTGGAATAATTAATGTCAATATCGTCTTCCGTATACAATTGTATATCAGCCGCCAGCTCATTCAGCGATACTGTCACAGTGTCTCCGTTTGACAGCTCCGAATCCGGGCTTACAGACGCTCCGTATTCAATCTCCTCCATCCAATCAACGAACTCTCCAAAAGTTGTACATCCAAAGTATAACGCATCGCTCGACAAAGATAATTTCTCACCATAATCCTCTTTCAGTGAACTATAATCCAGTGTAGTATTCACTTTCCCATACCCGTTATATCCGGAATACGAAATCATTACATAATCATTCAAATTAATCTTAACCGTTTTGCTGCAGCCTGTCAGGCACAATGCAGTCATGATAACACCAGCGGCCAAACTCGTTTTTAAAAATCTCCTTTTCATTTTTTCCTCCTTTGTAAATTTTTATCCCTGATTTCCTTCAGGAAGTACATATGTTCTCTGTTATACTTCTTTTGTTTTCACGCCACCTCTCCTCCATTTTTGTGATATTCTGCTATATTTTTTTCTTGTATCATGTAAGCTCATTATACAGTATATCTTTGAGATCCTGTAAACAAAAAGTTCCGCTGTTTTATTGATTATCCTGATGCCGTCAGCGTAATGGACCCCCCGCCTACGATGAAGGTGATGCCGTCACTGAAACCGAGACCGCATACGAAAATGACACCTACGATAATGAGGTTTCGGGAGTTAGTCAGGTCAACCTTATTCTCCACGCCGTTGCGGAGCGGACACCGATCACGAAAATCATGCCGTAAAGCATGAAATTTACAACGCCTATGATTGGAGACGGCATGGTGCTGATGATCGCGGACGCCTTCGGGATAAAGCTGATAATGATCGCAAAGACTGCACCAGCGGATCGTGTACACGGCTCAGTTCCAGGACTCCTGATGTCTTTTTCAAACGCATATGAGCCAGAAATTCGGTGCTTTCTCTGATAAATAAATCTTATCATAAAGGGCAGCCATTGTCTCCAAAAGCTTTTCTCTTTTTAATCATAAAAAACGAAAAGCGTCAAAAAACATACGCACCCAGCCGCATAGTGACCGGATGCGTAAATCAGCAGATCAAGTACATTCATTTTTTATCTTTTGTATATGCATATTTGCTGCAAAATTCAATCATCAAATTCTTTTTGCAATCTCTTCGCGTTCTTCCTCTGACACATCCAGCAGATCCATTGCCTTTTCTGCCGATATTCCCATCTTCTGCATCAGTTTTTTCAAATTTTCCAGAATAGTTTCCGTTCTGCCTTCCCGCAGTCCTTCCTGCAGTCCTTCACGCAGTCCTTCCTGCAGTCCCTCACTCTTTCCTTCGCGAAAGATTGTCTTTGTCTTGTATTCCAGTACTTTTCCACCCATAATCGACCCCACTCCTTTTTTGACATTCTCGTATTTCATTGCCAGCTTTTCCAGTACCTTATGGGTCATTTCTACAATCGTATTTCTGGTGTATGCGCTGATCGTTCCCTGTCTCTGCAATTCGTCCAGCTTGTTCATGATCCCCGCATACTCTTCTTCTAAACGGGACAGCTTCTCCTGGTCCTCGTCATATTCTTTCAAATGCTTCTCATGCGAAAAAATATAAAACGGCATCTTCTGTTTCATATTCCACTGTCATGTGCTCGCCAGCACATAGATAAAGCATTTATTTATTCTCTGATATGTATTCCTGATAGGCTTGTTCTAATATTCTAAAATCACAGCTATTGTCCGTTAAGACTTGCTTGCGGTTTGAAAGCACCATTTTATAAACTTTTTCCGCCTTCTTCTGAATACGGTCTATGTTATTTTGACAAAAGCGATATTCCTTATTTAAAAGCAACCTATACTTTTCATCCTTAATGTCCTTGATAATCAATCTGGAAAGGCATTTATCTGGAACTGGTACCATATAATTGAACCTTAAAGAACCTTTTATCTCTTGAGAGTCTCCCGGTACCCTTATCAGTATATTCGCTTCCTGACTTTTATTAAAAGAAGAAACAGATACATAATACTTGATTTCATTTATTTCCAGCACTGCACCAAAGGCAAACTTGTTTCTATCCGTATATTTAATATTAGGAACTTTTGAAATCCCCCTTTTTTCCTTTTCATATTTCTGCAAATAGAATATGTACGTCTCGTCTATTCGATAAAAATCCATCGTTTCTCCTTATAGCAATTGTAGAGAAGGCTAAAGCAAACCTCCTCTACAATTAATGGCTCGCTCTCGAAGTGGCGAAGCACTTAAATTAACGGTTCACACTCAGAGTAGTGAAGCACTCCAATTAACGGTTCGCACTCAAAGCGGCGAAGCGCTTAAATTAATGGTTCGCTCTCCAAGCAGCGAAGCACTTAAATCGAACTTCTCTAAGTTCACTTGTATTATATGCAATTTTCGCTGAAAATTCAACATAATTTTGATCTCTTCACATTATTTTCGTTCCGCTCTTTTAGCCAGGCAGCCTTTTGTTCGCCCTCCTCTCGCAGAAAACCATTGAAGATTACTCTCCTCCCTGAAAACAACATACGCATCCAGCCGCATAGTGACCGGATGCGTAAATCAGCAGATCAAGTACATTCATTTTTT
>JAJQHZ010000002.1 GCA_021199475.1 Lachnospiraceae bacterium | reverse complement strand
ATTCATTTACACAAAGCGATGGATGGCAACAGAAAATGTTCGTGAAACAACCCTGCAGAGTAGAGATTCACTCTTGACAGGAAGAAAAACATGACTTAGAATTTTGGAAATACCACCGGGAGGCGGGCGAACATCCAGTTTCCGGAAAGGTATTTTAACAGACGAATCATGGTTACGTGGTTTGCTTCCTGAAGAATGGCAATTGCGAACCACAAAGAGACATTTTTGAGGAGGAATGAATGATGAGTAATAAGTACGCGGGAACACAGACAGAGAAGAATCTTGAGGCAGCGTTTTCAGGCGAGTCTCAGGCGAGGAACAAATACACCTATTTTGCTTCTGTAGCGAAGAAGGAAGGCTACGAGCAGATCGCGGCTCTTTTCCAGAAGACCGCTGACAATGAGAAGGAACACGCGAAGATGTGGTTCAAGGAGCTCGATGGTATCGGCGATACCGCGGCGAACCTGCTGGCGGCGGCAGAGGGCGAGAACTACGAGTGGACCGATATGTACGACGGCTTTGCGAAGACCGCGGAGGAAGAAGGCTTCACGGCACTTGCTGCGAAGTTCCGTCTGGTAGCGGCAGTTGAGAAGCATCATGAGGAGCGCTATCGTGCCTTGCTGAAGAACGTAGAGATGGCGCAGGTATTTGAGAAGAGCGAAGTGAAGGTATGGGAGTGCCGCAACTGCGGACACATCGTAGTCGGCACGAAGGCACCGGCTGTTTGCCCGACCTGCAACCATCCGCAGAGCTACTTCGAGGTATGCGCGGAGAATTATTGATCAGAACGATTCCTGCTCATCCGCGGTGCTGCTTTGCAGTATGTGCGTGGAGAATTACTGATAAGAACGATTCGTAATCATCCGCAGAGCTGTTTTGCGGATGTGCGGCTTGAATGGCATAGGAAAGGACCGGCTAAGAACAGCCGGCCCTTTCTTTTTTTCACAGATATATCTTGAATCATTCACCGCAGCATTGCGTAAGTTCCTGCGCGTCTGTTCTTTTAAGAACAATAGAGAATCAATACGTTGAGAAGCGATAAACAGCGGAGACGGTATGGCGGATGCCGTAGGAGCCGACTCCGTAGCAGCCGGTCCACCAGCCGGCGTACTGAGCCTCCGGGTCATAATAGCAGCCGTTGATCCGCACCCAGGCGTGGCGCGTGAGACCGTCCGAAGCACCGTCACGGGTGCCGCTGACACGTCCGCAGACGACATAGGCGTCATATCCGACCTCGCAGGCCAGCGCCGCGAACGCGCAGGCGAATGCATAGCAGTTTCCGCCGCTGCCGGACAAAAAGCGGTAAGCCATGGATTTCTGCCAGCCGCTTGAGAAACTGGACGGATAGGTTCCATAGTAGGACCAGCGGGAACGGCTGGTCACGTAACTCCAGCAGGCGCGGAGCTTCTGCGCTTTTGTCATCTTATCCGTCGTGATTTGCGAGACGATTTTCATGGTCAGAAGCTTCAGGTTTGCTTCGGTACCGGACTTGGCGTATCCCTTGCTGTTGAACTTGATATTTTTGAAGGTCGTGTTTTTTTTCAGCTTGCGTTTTTTGCCGCATAGCACAGCTTATTATTGATAATCAGCCAGCTGGAGGTCGTGGCGCGGCCTTTTTTATTTACATAATAAATATCGCCGTTTACGGTAACACGCCCGGGAGAGGATTTCTTCGCCAGTCTCCCGTTTTCCTTAAAGACATAGACGTATTTCCCAATCTTATATCCGCCGATGGCGGCATTGCCGTTTTTCTTAAAATAATAGCGGTAGCCGTCGATGGTCTTCCAGGAGCTGGTCAGCATCGTACCGTCCGATTTGTAATAACGGTACTTTCCGTTTTCTGTCAGCACCAGTCCCTGAAGCACGACTGCCTCTGTTTCCGACTCGGATTCCACGGCGGCAGCGTCGGTTCCTGTAGTTTCCGCCGATGCGGTTTCGGCCGCTGCCGTATCAGTCGCCTCGGCGGCCAGCGTCGGAATCGGACAGATCATCTGCGCCATCATGAGAAACGCGACGGCGGCGAGTGTTACATGAAATTTTTTCATCTGTATGTCCTCCCTGATAAAAGATGCATTCGCCCAAACGGCAGGTTCGGGTTGACTTTTACTGATTATAAGCGAAAAAAAGACGTTTTGCAACCGTGTGATTGAAATTGGAAGCGTAAAGAACTGTCGCAAAATAATATGGTCTTATACTGGTGGCCGCTGGCTGTCTACTCGTGCTTGCCTGAATGTGGACA
This sequence comes from Lachnospiraceae bacterium, assembly GCA_021199475.1. Lineage (GTDB taxonomy): Bacteria > Bacillota > Clostridia > Lachnospirales > Lachnospiraceae > Choladousia. Next base: position 1,451 of record JAJQHZ010000002.1, on the reverse strand, counting down.
GTGTTGTTCGTCCCTGGTGTGATCGCCTGTGCCGTGTCCCGGATGGTCACCCCACTGCTGAAAAAGTACGAAAAAGAGGCGTGAGAAGGTTTTTGCACTTGCCTCAAAGAACGTATGCAACGTATCAGTTATATCAGGTTACTTGGTATAAAACAGTTACTGTCGTCAATAGGTATCGGTTCTTCGCACATACAGATAATGCCTCCATATCCCCTTTGCAGAGACGCCTTGTCAATAATACGGTATTTTTTTACCTCGCGTCGGTCTGGGCTGGCGCTTTTTTTGATCTCAAACGGATGAATCACATTGTTTTCTTCTATAAAGATATCGATTTCTTTCGCATTGGAATCCCGATAATAGGAAATGTTCGCTTTCGCTTTTGAGTAAGCATAGTTTTTCACCAGTTCCATAACCACATAGTTTTCAAAATAATGGCCGCTGGCGGCGCCATTCCGTAAAGTGTCAGGAGTGAGCCACATGGAAAGATATGCGCACAATCCTGTATCACAAAAATAGAGCTTTGGCGTTTTACTGAGCCGTTTCAGCTCATTGTTGGAATAGGGAGGCAGCAAATATACAATATGAAGAGCCTCTAAAACCTTTAGCCATTCTTTGGCGGTGGAAGAAGCGATATCGGCGGATTCAGCAAGTGTGGTGTAGTTTATTTGTTCAGCCACAAGCGATGCACATCCAATAAGAAATTTTCGAAATCTTACCGCATCGGTGATGCCACCCGCTTCTGTGACATCGCGCATAAGGTAAGTATCTACATAAGAATTGAAATATTCCTGCCGGAGTTCTTCATCAACATCCTGTACCTGCGGCATACCACCTTCCCAGATATGATGAAAAATATTAATAATATTGTTTTTCGGAACTCTTGTCTGTCTTTCGCGCAGTGCATCCAAAGAAAATTCCAGCTCGTTTTCAAACGGAAGTCCTGCCTTTTCCCGCGCAGACAGGCTGTAAAGCTCTAAAATTCCGATCCTGCCGGCCAGTGTTTCCCGGACATTTTTCATCATGCTGTATTGCTGTGAGCCGGTAAGCCAGATCAGCCCTTTTTCCTCTCTTTCGTCACATATCATTTTGATCTGCTCAAAAAGCTCGGGTGCCTTTTGCACCTCGTCTATCAGTATTGGAAGTCTGTAGGTCTGAAAAAAGAGGACCGGATCTCGTTTTGCAAGATCACGTGCCATAGCGTTATCCATAGAGACATAGGTACGATCACTGTCCTCGGACAGATGTCTCAGCATTGTGGTTTTGCCGACCTGTCTTGCTCCCGTGACAAGGACCACCTTAAAAAAGTCATTCATTTTTAAGAATTTTCTTTCGAGCTCCCGTTTTATATAGTTCATATGCACCTCCACTTTATGAAAATTTAGGATATAAGCTAAATTATCATAAAAACATGTGAGCGTCAAGGACTGTTTCAAATTATTGGAAGGGGAATC
>JAJQHZ010000065.1 GCA_021199475.1 Lachnospiraceae bacterium | reverse complement strand
TTCTACCCCATTCCGATTATAATCTGTGTAATAGTTCAGAATCGAGGCATTCATGATAGGATTTGAAAAGAAAGACGCAGCAAAAAATGAATATATGCTGACAGGGAGCTTCAAAAAGAAAGGCTACGATTGGTGGTGGCACTCGTTTACTGCAATAAACGAAGCCACTGGTGAAGAAAAAGCCTTTTTCATCGAATTTTTTGCTATAAACCCAGGGTTAGCCCAGGAAAAACCAATATTCGGCCAACTCCCGGAAAACAAAGCTGAGAACGTGCGGCCTTCCTATCTGATGGTCAAAGCAGGAAGCTGGGGGGACTGTCACACTAAACGGCGTGGTTTATCGGGTTCTCCCGGAAAAGAGTTATGGATATGCTGACAAAAACTGGGGGCGAAGCTTTACATCTCCATGGGTATGGCTGTCCTCCAATCACCTGATCAGCAATCTTTCCGGGCAGCAGCTGCAAAACAGTGTCTTCGATATTGGCGGCGGCAGACCCAAAATTTACTTTGTACCGTTAAATCGGATTCTGCTTGGCGCTTTTTATTATGAAGGGACATCCTATGAGTTTAATTTTTCTTAATTCTGGAACGGCGGAAATGGAATCGGACGCATAAAGCTGTATCGAAAGGAAAAAAATGGAAAAACACTGATTGTATGACATGCCCGCAATCATGCGGGGATTTCTGGATAAGGTAATGTTGGAAGGTTCCGCTTATACAACTGGCGCTGCCGGTCTTTCTCCGATTCGTAATATTTCGCAGACATATATTTTTACCACATCTTCCACACCGACAGATGTGCTGGTGGATACTTTCGGAGATCCCATCCATAATGCCATGATCAGCGCTACATTTCAGATCGTTGGCTTTCAAAACACAGTATGGAAATATCTGGGAGGCATCGACGCAAGTACGCCCCAGGAACGGCAGGAATTTCTGGATGAAGTGAGGAGAATGCTGGAACAATCGAAGGAGAGATAAGGATTGAGATGAAGCGAATAGATTGATTTTCATCCAGCCACTGCAGCTGGTTGATCCGGCAGGAGCCGACGCCCAGACTTTCCGCTTCCAGCATCATATTCTGAAGTGCGCAGGCGGAGTCAGCGACCGTATTCGGATATTCTTTCCGGTTTGCCACCACAATCAGGATCGGTGCGTGGTAATCAAACGCATAATCTCCGCGCCTGGACAACCGGATGGAATTCTGGATGCTGGCGTACTGATCGTCGGAAAACTCCATCTGTAAAAAGCTTCCTGAACCAATCCCCGTAGATTCTCTCTGATTTCAGCATTCATAAGCACAACATCAGATTTTTCTTCATTTCCTTCGTCCTCCTGTGTTTTATGATTGCACCGCCGCTTTTCTGTGTCTTCACACCTGCGATGTATTTATTCATAAAATCGCACAGGAGCCATCCGGATCGGTCGCTTTCAAAGCGACAAAAATATCATTTACTCCCCAGCAAAGGCTGGTCGTATTCGAACAGAACCTCGTTGATCTGGTAAATGTCATAGATGCCGGAGGAAATCAACGGAAAGGCAATGCTCTCACATTTATACTGAATCGCCAGCGAAAGCGACTCCAGATAGGCCGAGCGGAGCAATTCCTGACACTTATCAACATCCCTTTGATCATAAACCGGCCCTGCAGCATGAATCACAAATTTTGCCGAAAGGCGGAAGCCCGGCGTGATTACAGCCTGACCAGTCTGAATCGGTGCCAGTTTATCACAGGCGTTCTGCATCTGTTCCGCTCCTGCCGCATGAAAAATAGCACCACACACACCGCTGCCCATACGAAGGTCGGTATTGGCAGCGTTTACGATCGCGTCTACATTCATTTTCGTTATGTCCTGCCGGACTATTGTAAAAGGCATAAGTTCATCTCCCTGGTTAAATGCATTCCTAAATCGTTTTCTAAAGCACCAGCAAAGCTTTTTATTCAAAAGCTTCATCATCATTTTCAAAAATCTGACCCATACGCATACTCTGAGCCCCGTCTCTGGAAACCGACTCTTTGGCAACTACGAATCGGCGGTTTACATGACCACATTGGTGTCAGAAACCATTACATCATAAAATCATAGTGCCTTCCAGCAAACCATATTGTCTGTAAATTCTACTTCTATCCTGCCAACATCCTTCAGCCATGCGAGATAGGAGCGAACCGTGCTTCCGACCAGTGCATACTGTTCGAAGTTCATCTGCAAATCGTACTCGGTAAAAAGCCTCTGAAGAATTCGTTCGAAGCTGACCGGAGTATTACAAATAGCTGTAATCCTTTCCCCGATTTCGCGAACCTTCGCGATATTAAGCTCCGCAAGCGGCGCGATCTCTTCGGTCGGCTCAGCATGGGAAGGGATAAAAAGCTTTGCTTTCATCGATTTAACCCTTTCCAGCGTATCCAGATACGCCGCTATATCATAGATATATCCGATCTGATATTTTTCAAGCGTCTCTTTACTGGACAGACAGTCAGCCAGATAAACCACGTCATCCGAAGTGCGGAAGCCGACCATCTCAAAGCTGTGTCCATGCAACGGGATGATCTGAAGACATTTATCTTCAGGAACGGGCGCTGTCTCTTCCATACACCGATTGTCATTGATTTCACCAGGAAGAACCGTTTTTGTCAGATATTGTGCTTCGCTCTCCTGCGCCATGAGAAATTTATGCTTCAGATCTTTCGGCGGATATCCTCCATACAGAGAAATCGGTTCGAGAACCGGATGTCTCGTAAAACTGCACTCAATACCCGGAGCATATATCATACACCCGGTCTGCTTCTGCAGATACTGATTCCCGCCAATATGATCCGCATGGGAATGCGTATTGTAGATTGCAGTCAGATGCCAGCCATTCGCGTCCAGAATCTGCCGCACTTTTCGCCCCGCGTTTTTATCATTTCCACTGTCAATGAGACAGACTTCTTTTTCATTTAATTTCACAAGTCCGATTTTTGCAGGACTCTGAATATAATAGCTGTTTCCAACTGCCTGAATCAATTCATACATTTCAAATTCCTCCATGAATCACTGCGTATCTTCCCAGTATACTTCCGCGTCCTCGTACCCATCGAAATCATCGTAATGGTCATAATAAAACTCTTCCGGGTCGTCATAATCCGACGCATTGTACTCATCGCTGCCGGAACTGCTGCCCGAGCTCTTTTTTGAACTGCTGCCGGATCCGGACGATGACGAAGAACTTCCCGAAGAAGTGCTGTCACGCTTATCCCAGACCTGAATCACCTCTCCCTGCACGCATCGGGCAGTAAATATTGTTTTGTTGCCACTTTTAAAATCATACAGATTCGCCGTATACGCTTTCCCGTTTACCATTTCCGTATTGTGCCGCACCGTGGAAGACGGCTCGCCCAGAGCGGTTTTTCCGATATACTCCTCAGAAAGCCCCACATAAGGAACCTTCTTTTTCAGGCTCTCCAGAAAAGACTTTTCTTTTTCCGCCGCCCGTTCCGCCGCTTCCTTTTCCCGCCTTTCCTGTGCTTCCGATTCTGCAATTGCCAGCTCTTCCAAATAAATGTCATATTCCTCCGACACCTGTTCTTTAAAAGCATCCAGCTCCGTCTGTATCACAGAACCGGCGTATTCCAGTTCCAGGGAGGATATCGTTTCGTAGGCCGAGGTAAGATCGCCGTCATCATAGCTCATATGAGCCTCACACAGAGAAAGCAG
>JAJQHZ010000097.1:21968-23657 GCA_021199475.1 Lachnospiraceae bacterium | reverse complement strand
GCCTAAATCAAGGCTTTGCGGCGATTTGAATTCAGTTTAACTGTCGAAGACCCGAGCCGTGTAAGCTCTGCACGTACTGCTTCAGCGGGAAGGAGTAAGATATAGCCGCCGCTGCCTTTTTTTGGAATGCAGTGCAGGACGGCTTCTGGAAGAAAGGATATTTTTAAAAATTAGGGGTTGAAATAAAAACTCAGTTGGCATATAATATGCTTAACAAGGGAGCCGGAAGGTGAACGTCACTCACCCGACCCGGCGTTAATAGTTACAAAGCTATAAGAAATAGCCGTCGCTACCTTTTCCGGAGTGCAGGACGGCTATTTCTTATTTTTCATATTCAGAATTGCCATAATCTGCTACTTTCCGCATAAACTATATGGTAGAGTTGGAATACTGGCGGCGACTTACGGTCGTTTCTTTTATTCTGGTCGAAAGGAGTGTGCGGATTATGGGAAATGAGAATTTGCTGCCGAAGAATATACGCCAGATTGGAGAGATACAGGGGAGGCAGAAAATCTGCCTGGAAGATTATGTGGTGACTTACATACGGAAGATTGAGAGCAGGGGAGATGAAAACTTCCTGGGCATTTTCCTGGGGGAGCGAAAGAATACAGAACAGGCGGATTATGTGTTTGTGCGCGGGCTGATGGAGGTTCCGGACGCGAAGGAGCAGAAGAGCTGGAAAACGGCCGCTGATGGGGTGAATACGAACGGGCAGGGCGGGACGCCTGCCGGGGAAAACGCGAAGATACGGAACAGAAAAGATGCAGAGACGGATGGAGCAGTGGATGCACGTTTCGACGGGAAACAGGTCGCTGCGGAGAAGGTGGAGGAATACGAAGCCGCTGACGAAGACATAACAAAGGAAAAAATCAGCCTGTGGGAGGCCTTTCAGAGGAGATACGGAACGCAGGAGGCAGGAAATACAGAAAAGGGAGAAAAAGAAGATAAGGAAGCTAAAAAAGCTAAAAAAGCTAACGAAGCTAAAAATACTAAAAAAGCTAGAGAAGCTAAAGAAGCCAGAGAAGCCAGGGACGTGATGCCGGACGGAAGCCTGAATGCGCAGGAGAGAAATTGCGCCGATTCAGCGGATCCTGCTGTGGAACCACAGGATATTTGGGAGCAGCTGCGAAAGGAACTGGAGGAACGGTTTCCGGGTTGTGAGATTCTTGGTTGCTGTGTGATCGGGGCTTATCCGGCGGGGCGGACGGAGGAGCTGTCCTCTCATTTTCCGGAAGCGGGGCAGATGCTGTATCATCTGCAGGATCAGGAGGAGAGGCTTTACTGGCGGGATGGCGGCCGATACGAGGGTGTGAAGGGTTACTTTGTCTTTTATGAACAGAATCGCCAGATGCAGGCATATCTCGCAGAGACCTTTGGCGGAGCGAGTGTAGAGAAAGAGAAGGTGCCGGATGAAGCCATCCGCTCGTTCCGGGAAAAGGTAAAGAGCAAGGCCGAGGAGAGAAGCAGAAGCTTTCTGAAGCTTGCAAGTTCCTTTTTTGTGGTAGGGGTGCTGATCATTGGGGTGGTGATGGTAAACCGTGTGGCGGATCTGCGGCAGGTGCAAAGTGTAGCAGAAACGGTCGGCGTGATATCCGTGACCGGAGAGAGCGGCCTGGACCAGTCCGACAGTGACAGCGCGGATTCCCGAGAGCTGGATTTGGGAAATACGGATACGGAAACGGCTGATGC
>JAJQHZ010000097.1:20453-21868 GCA_021199475.1 Lachnospiraceae bacterium | reverse complement strand
CGGATACGGAAACGGCTGATGCGACGGTGGGAAATACAGATATGGAAATGGGTGACGCCACAGGGGGTGTTGAAGCAGGAGATGCCGTCACGGTTGGTTCGAATGCAGCAGGCTTAGATTTGGGAGATGCGGGGACAGAGGCTAACGATGCGGAGGTGGAGGATGCAAACGCGGATGAAATGGATGTGAGCAGAGCCGATTCGGACAGCGCGGATGCTTCGTCGTCGGACAACGCAGATGCCTCGGATTCGATTTTGACCGGTTCGGACGCGTTTTGGGCAGATGATGAGGCGTTGGATACAGCCACAGCCTCCGAAAGTGCATCCGCCTCTGGCAGCGCATCCGCAGTCTCCGAAAATGCATCTGCGACTGACAGCACGGCAGACGCTTCGGATATGGCGGAGGAATCGGATGGCTCCGCAGCATTCGATAGGATTGTGGGAGCGGCGGAGGACTCCGATCTGAGCGGTACATCGGATACGTCAGATGAGGACGACAGCACGGAAGTATCAAGCCGCCAGATCCAGGCTGCCTATGTCATCCGGGAGGGAGATACGCTGGCGGAAATCTGCGCGAAATATTACGGCAGCCTGGAGTATCTGGAGGCGCTTTGTGAGGCAAATGAGATCGAGGACGCGAACCTGATCCTTCCCGGACAGAAAATCGTGCTGCCATAGAGCGGAAGGGTGACAGCTGCAAGCTGCGGAAATGTTTCTGTAATTGCCTGGCGCTGCATGAAATCAGGATGAAAAATGAGGGCATATGGTCTGCGGGAGGATATGTATTCGCGGCTGTATACTCTCATTTTGTGTATACGGGCCGTGTAAGGAATCATTAGTAAAATTATGTTGATATTACCACAATGGAGTGTTATATTTAATCCATATATGCACTTGAAACATGCATTTCGTGCAATCGAAACGTATTTACAGGGGAATGCATTTCATTTGGTAGTGAAATCGGGAGGAAAAGGGTTATGAAGAAGAAAATCCTTGCTTTTTTGATGGCTGCGGTGCTGACGGTAAATACACCGGCGGAAATTGTATTGGCGGAAAGTGGGAATGGCGGCGCGGCGATTGTGTCGTCTTTGTCATCTGCAGCGGCTGCGGTATCTGCGCAGGATGATGCGGTGATTCTGGAAGAGGAGGATGCGACCGGAGCCTCCGGTACGGTGAGTACTGATACCGCATCGAATGACGCCACGCTGAGCATCGAGGGAGCGGAGGAGCTTTCTTCTGCGGAGACGGAAGCTGGCGGTGAGGAGACCGACCAGACTGCATCCGGGACCGGCTCGGGCAGCGGGTCGGATACGACGGAATCAGGAACGGATACGTCCGGGACCGGCACAGGGAGCGGGTCGGGCTCAGCGGAATCAGGAACAGATACGTCCGGGACCGGCACAGGGAGCGGGTCGG
>JAJQHZ010000097.1:8514-20353 GCA_021199475.1 Lachnospiraceae bacterium | reverse complement strand
GGCTCAGCGGAATCAGGAACAGATACGTCCGGGACCGGCACAGGGAGCGGGTCGGGCTCAGCGGAATCAGGAACAGATACGTCCGGGACCGGCACAGGGAGCGGGTCGGACTCAGCGGAATCGGGAACGGAAACGTCCGGATCGGGCACAGGGAGTGAGTCGGATTCGGCGGCGACGGATGGAGAGACTTCGGCGGACACCGGACTTGTGGCTGTGCCGGTGGAAGACATCGCCGGACTGGTTGAAGGGGAATCTGAAGAGTCAGGCGTCATTCTCGTTGAGGAAGAGTCGGATCTTGAGGCCCTTTTGATTGATGATGCACAGCTGGAAGAGGAAACGGAGATCGAAACCGAAACGGAATCCGAGACAGAGACCGAAACCGAGGCGGATCCGTTTACGATTGTGGACGGCGTGCTGACGGAGTACACCGGGACGGATACGGAGATTGTGATTCCGGACGGCGTGACGGAAATCGGGGAGAATGTCTTTAAAAACAAATCGATTACAAGCGTGACGATGCCGGACAGTGTGACGGTGATTGGAGCGTATGCGTTCTATCGCTGTACGTCTCTGACGTCCGTTACATTTTCGGAAAATCTAACCACCATTGGAGCGTATGCCTTTTATTATTGCTGGAAGCTGACGGAGCTGAATCTTCCGGATGGTGTGACGGAGATTGGGAATTACGCATTCTACGAGTTAGGTTACTATTATTATACGTACTATGAGGATTATGACTATAGTACTGGCTATTATAATACATACTATCATTTCAGCGCGGAGATGACGACGCTGCAGCTGCCGGAGTGTCTGGAGCGCATTGGCGATTATGCGTTTGCGGAATGTCATGGCTTCAACGGGGATCTGGTCATTCCGGGCTGTGTGCAGAGCATCGGGAAATATGCTTTTTCCGGCTGCAATATGATTGACGGAGAGCTGCAGTTTACAGAAATGAGCCGTGCAGACGGAGCCTCCGCTTCTTTGGATGGGTCGGACGACGAGCTGGTTGCCGATGCACAGGAGGATGCGTCGCTGGTGATCGGCGACTATGCGTTCAGCGGCTGCTGGCTTATGAGCGGGATTACATTCGCCGAGGGGTTGGCAAGCATTGGAAACTATGCGTTTTACAATTGCAGCGGCCTGAAGGGAGAACTGGCATTTCCGGGCTCGCTGATCAGCATTGGAAATAATGCGTTTTCTTATTGTGAAGGGCTGGATGGGCAGCTGAAGTTTTCGAGCGGACTGCAAACCATCGGAAACAGTGCGTTCTATTATTGCACCGGCCTGACCGGGACGCTGGCCTTGCCGGAGACCTTGACGAGCATCGGTACCTGGGCGTTCTATCACTGCTCCGGTCTGACGGGCGATCTGGCGCTGCCGGACAGTCTGACAAGCATCGGAAATTATGCGTTTTATTACTGCAGTGGGCTGAATGGAACGCTGACGCTGTCGAATCAGCTGACGGCCATCGGCAATAGCGTGTTCGAATACTGCTCAAAACTGACCGGCACGCTGACGATTCCGGATTCGGTGACGACGATCGACCGCTACGCATTTGCAAACTGCACCGGCTTTACCGGTATCGTGTTTGGAAGCGGGCTGACGAATCTCTACTGCGGGACCAGTGCGTACAGCTCCGCATTTTATACGTGCTCCAAGGTGGAACAGATTACCTTCACGGGCACGACGGTGCCGGTGATTGATACGAGTCTGACAGCGACGGAAAGCAGCGAGACGAATATACAGACCTTCTTTGGCAGCAGCTGTTTTACGAGCCTGACCCGGATCGTGGTGCCGGACGGGTATTACAGCACGTACGCGGAGGCATACGGCGCGGGTCTGCAGAATCAGACAAAGCTGATTGAAGTGAGCTGGCTTGCGCAGGCGTCAGAGGAAGATTTTATTATCAGCGATGAGGGCGTTCTGCAGGTCTATCTGGGGTCTGATACCGATGTGCTCATCCCGGATACGGTAACTTCGATCGGGACGAATGCCTTTTTGAATAATTCAACGATGGAGAGCGTGACAATACCGGATACGGTGACGTCGATCGGGAGCGCGGCGTTTAAGGGATGCGTGGCGCTGAAAACGATGACGGTGCCGAATACCGTGACGTCGATCGGGAGCGCGGCGTTTAAGGACTGCTCGGGGCTGGAATCCATCACGCTTCCGACCGGCCTGACTGCGATTGAGAGCTATCTGTTTTACGGGTGCACGAGCCTTGGCTCGATCACGCTTCCGACCGGAGTTACCTCCATCGGCAGCTACGCGTTTTATAACTGCACGGCGCTTTCCGAGCTTACCATTCCGTCCGGTGCCGACTCGGTGATTGCCATCCCGACCGGCGTGACCTCGATTGGCTCCTATGCGTTTTATAATTGTACAAAAATGACCGGGGAGCTGGCGCTGCCGTCCGTTCTGAGCGAAATCGGGGCTTATGCCTTTTATAAATGCTCGGGGCTTACGGGAACACTGACCCTGCCGTCCGTTCTGACGGAGATTGGAAATTATGCGTTTTCTAACTGCACCGGTTTTACCGGAACGCTGACGCTGCCGGAGAGCCTGACGACGATCGGTACGGACGCGTTTTACTACTGCACCGGTTTTACCGGGGAGCTGGTGATTCCGTCTGCGGTGACCAGTATTGGAAATTACGCGTTTGCCAGCTGCAGAGGCCTGACGAAGGTGACGATTCTGGCGGTCCCGTCCACATTGGGGTCGGATATCTTCTGGTATTGTAATAACCTGACAGAGGCGAAGCTGCCGGAGGGCCTGACAAAGATTTCGGACTATATGTTTGAATATTGCTCAAGCCTGACCGGGATTGCGATTCCGTCCACGGTGACCAGCATCGGGCGGTACGCGTTTTACTCCTGCTCAGGGTTGACGGGCACGCTGACGATACCGGATTCGGTGACGACTGTGAATGATTAAGCGTTCTCCGGCTGTACGGGTCTGACCGGGCTGGTGCTTTCGGATGCGCTGACGGATCTGAATGAAAAGGTATTTGAGAACTGTTCGGGCCTGACGGGTACATTGATTATTCCGGACTCGGTAAAGACGATTGACGAAGGCGCATTTTCCGGGTGCAACAGCCTTAGCGCGATTGTGTTTGGCACCGGTCTTAAGACCATCGTCGGCTGCTATCAGCAAGAAAGCTACGACGATTGGATGTGGCAGGAGGAAATCATTCCGTCGTTTTACGGCTGCAGCGGCGTGACGGCACTGACCTTTACGTGCACCAAGCCGCCTGCGATCAGTGATGCATCCTACTATAGCTACAGCAGCAGCGAGGCGCTGGAGGACTTTTTCGGCTCGACCTGTTTTTCGAGTCTGACGGAAGTGATTGTGCCGCTTGCGAGCTACAGCGATTATATTGAGGAATACGGGGAATATCTGCAGAGCCAGACCCGGCTTCATGTGGACAGTGAAGATACCTTTATTGTCAGCGAGGACGGCGTGCTGATTCTGTATAACGGAGCGGAGGAAAACGTCACGCTTCCGGAGACGGTGACCGCGATCGGCGAGAATGCGTTCCGCGGAAATTCGACGCTGAAATCCGTCGAGTTTTCCTCCGGCCTGACGGCGATTGACGCGAATGCGTTCCGCGGATGCGCGGGGCTGACCAGTGTGACCTTTTCGGATGCACTGACGTCCATCGGCGCGAATGCGTTCCGCGGGTGCACGGCACTGACCGGTGTGACCTTCCCGGATACGCTGGAGACCATCGGGGAGTACGCGTTTTACGGCTGCACGGGACTGACGGGCTCTCTGAGCTTTCCATCTGCGCTTGCGTCCATCGGAGCCTACGCGTTCTATGGTTGTACGGGATTGAACGGAACCCTGACCTTTTCTGTCGGGCTGACCTCGATTGGAAACAGTGCATTCTATAATTGTTCCGGTCTGACGGGAAGCTTAAGCCTGCCGAAGGGACTGGAGAGCATCGGGAGCAGCGCGTTTTACGGCTGCAGCGGCCTGAATGGGACCTTAAGTCTGCCGACGGGAATCGAATCGATTGGCAGCAGCGCGTTCCGCGATTGCAGCGGTCTGACCGGCGATCTGAAGATTCCGGATGGCATTACGGCACTGAATTCTAGTGTATTTTACGGGTGCAGCGGGTTTAACGGAACGCTTTCCCTTCCGGACAGCCTGACGACCATCAGCATGTACGCATTCTATGGCTGCAGCGGTCTGACGGGAAGTCTTTCCCTGCCCTCCGCTGTGACATCGATTTCGACCGGTGCATTTTACAATTGCAGTGGCTTTACCGGGACGCTGACGCTTCCGAAGAGCCTGACGAGCCTGGGTGATTTCGCCTTCCGCGGCTGCACCGGGTTTACCGGTAGCCTGACGGTTCCATCCGGCGTGAAGTCCATCGGCAGCTATGCATTTTACGGCTGTACGGGACTGAATGGCAGCCTGAATCTTCCGGAGGGACTGACCTCCATTGGCAGCTATGCATTTTATAACTGCACGGGTCTGTCGGGGTCTCTGGTTCTGCCAAAGACGCTGATTACCATTAACAGCTATGCATTTGCCTATTGCAGCGGCTTTACCGGAAGTCTGACAATTCCGGATACCGTGAAAACGATCGGAAACAGCGCGTTTTATAAATGCACTGGCTTTGCTGGTTCGCTGACGCTCTCGCAGAAGCTGACGGCCATCTCTGCGTCCGCGTTCCAGTATTGTACCGGGATTACGGGCACGCTGCAGATCCCGGATTCGGTTCAGACCATCGCGGCGTCCGCGTTTGCGGGCTGCACCGGCCTGGAAAAAGTGATTTTCGGCTCCGGCCTGACCAATCTCGTCGCGACGACGGCGACGACGGGCAGCTTTTATGGCTGTTCGAATGTGACACGGATGACGTTTACCGGAAGTACCGTTCCGGCCATCAGCAATACGACTTCTGCGTCCTCGGGCAGTGCGACGTATATCGGCTATTTCTTTAGCAGCACCGCGATGGCCGGTCTGACGGAGATTTTTGTCCCGGAGGAAGCGGTCGCGGATTATCAGGAGGCGTGGGGCAGCTCGGTGCCGGACGGAGTGTCGATCGCGTATGGGCTGGATCTGACGGTGTCAAATCTGAGAACAGAATTCGTGTACAGTCACTCGGTCGGCTTGACGTGGACGGCGTCCATCTATGATGAGGTGATCGGCTACCGCGTTTACCGGGACGGTGATCTGATCGCAGCAGAAGAAAATACGGCCTTTACCTCTTATAAGGACACAGAGCTGGAAGCGGATACGACGTATGTGTACACCGTCGTCGGCTATACGGAAGAGGGCATCGAGACGGAAACGGTCTCGGTCTCGGCGACGACCAGCACGCCGCAGGTGCAGAGCGTTTATACGAATATTGATGCGGAGGACGGAGCGTACAAGGTCGTCCTCGCGGACAGCACGATCTACGCGGAGGTGACCGATACCGGCAATCTGGATACGGCCGTCGGAATTTTCACCTGCGCGGATGAAAATGGAGCGGTCCGGGTCATCGGCCTGTGTGACAGCTATGCTTCCAAGACCGGGTCGACCGCCATTTACGCCGTTGAGTGGGACCTCTCCGCGATGGAGGATGAGGCCTATGTGGTAAGCTTTTCGCTGACGGATGCGGATCATGAGTCCGGATCCCTGGCGGTTTCGGTGACGGTGGACACCTCGCGCCCGGCAGCCCTGTCGAGTGTGGCGGCGGTCGGCGACACGAACAAGATCGTCCTTTCCTGGTCGATTTCCCATGAAGTGACGACGACCAACTATCACATCTACCGGCGGGCAGAGGATGAGGACGACTTTACACTTGTCAAGACGATTTATGACAGGGATACTCAGACCTGGACGGATACGGACACCGATGTCGAGCAGAAGTATTATTATTACGTGGTCGGCGTGGATCCCTATGGCCTCGAGGGAGAGCAATCCGCCATCGCAGTGGCGACACCGCTGACGGATACCGAGGCGCCGACGGTCGTGCAGCTGACGCCGGTGACCGGCAGCATCATCGGCGGCGATACCGTTCTGTATGCGCAGGCAAAGGATAATGTGGCGGTCACGGCGACCGAGTTGTATCTGTCCGAGGACGGAGAAAGCTGGACGCTGCTCGCAAGCTCGGATACGAGCTACTGCAGTTATACGCTCTCCACGTCCGTGCTCAAGGATGAGACGATTTATGTAAAGGCGCTTGCATACGATGCCGCGGGCAATGTAAGCAATTCCCTGACCGGCACCTACCGCATAGACAATACCGGGCCGGAGCAGGTGACGGGCCTTACTCTGGTGAGCAGCACCGCGACAACCATCACTCTGGGATGGAACGATGTTGCGGATGAGGATTTCTCCTTCTTCCGCGTGGAGCAGCTGGTTGACGGGGCCTATGTGACGCTTCAGGATATCTACACGACGCTCGGCGTAAACATTTACAAGCTGGAATCCGGTACGGAATACACCTATCGGGTCGTGGCGTACGATCAACTGGGGAACCGCGGCACAGCGTCGGACGACATAACCGTCAGCACACTGGAAGATACCGTTGCGCCGGTCGTCACTGCCATGAAGCCGGACGCGGGCTATTACAATGGGACGATTACCCTGAAAATCACGGCGACCGATAACACCGGGATCGTGTCGGTTAAGCTGCAGACCTCGGCAAATGCGATTCTGTGGGAGGATCTGGAGACCCTTACCTATGACACGGCCAGCACGTCTGTAACCGTGACGAAGGCACTGAACCTGGATGAGACGGATGAGTCGGGGGCCTATGTTTATGATGAGGGCAGCCTTTATATCCGCGCGGTAGCGACGGATGGCTTTGGAAACGAGAGCGATACCTCAGGCAGCGCGCCCTACGTGCAGTACATCGTGGACCGCACCGCGCCGGAGACCCCACAGGATTTCGCGGCGGACACCTCAACGACCGGAGCGATTCAGCTGACCTGGACGCAGGGCGGAGAGGACGATCTGGATGGCTACCGGATTTACCGCTCAACGGATGGCGAAAATTATACGCTGCTGGTCAGCGGCCTGTATACCGTAAACTACTGGGACCGCTCGGTGGAGGCGAACACCACCTACTGGTACCAGCTGGCAGTGACGGATGAAGCCGGAAACGTGAGGGCCCGCACCGACGCGGTGCAGGCGGCGGTCGTGGTTGACGAGGAAGCGCCGGTTATCCAGAGCTACGCTCCGACGGACGGAAGTACGGTCGGCACATCCAACGCGAAATTCAGCGTGCTGGTCAGCGACAACTGGAAGGTCGATTCGGTGACCGTCACCTATACCGTGAATGACTCCGAGGATGTCAATACGCTGATCAGCAAAACGGGAATTGATTACTACTATAAACTGCTGAGTGCGACGATCCCGGTCTCTTC
Source organism: Lachnospiraceae bacterium (assembly GCA_021199475.1). Lineage (GTDB taxonomy): Bacteria > Bacillota > Clostridia > Lachnospirales > Lachnospiraceae > Choladousia. Next base: position 12,989 of record JAJQHZ010000097.1, on the reverse strand, counting down.
GCTTTCGGACGGAGATGTGCTGCATTTTGCCATCACCGTGACTGACGTGCAGGGCCTTGAGACCTCCGCGGACGGCATCACCTACACCGTAGACCGCACCGCGCCGCGCGTCAACAGCGTCACCGCAGAGGGCGATTATGAAAAAATTACGGTCCAGTGGACCGGAAACGCCGAGTCGGACCTCGCGGGCTACCGGGTTTACCGCAAAGCGGCCACGGGCAGCTACTCGCTGATCGCCACCCGCACCGCGACCGGCGCGACGGAATTCACCTACGAGGACTACAACGCGCAGACAAAACAGACCTATTATTATAAGGTAGAGGCGGTTGACTCCTACGGGAACACACATACCAGAGAGAGCGAGGAAGCGTATCTGCTCGTACAGCCGACGGTGACGGCGGCGCTCACGTGCGAGACGACGCTGGATGTAGATACCGAGTATTGCTTTGATGCCTCTGCATCAAGTGCGGATCGGGGCATTGCTGCCTATCAGTTTGACTTTGGCGATGGTACCGTCGTAGAAAGTACGACGGCAAAAGTAATACATAAATATGCGGAGATGGGAACGTACACACTGACACTTACGGTGACGGATGCTTCCACAGATGGGGATGCACTGACACAGTCGATCTCGAAGACGATTACGGTCACGGATCCAAGCCTGGCCGGTACGGTCCATGTAACGGTTGTCGATGGGGACGGTCAGCTTCTGACGGGAATTCCGGTGTATTTTGATCTGGAAAACTATTCGGACATCATAAAATACACCAACACGGAAGGCTATGTGGAATTTTCTTCATCGGCGGGATCCTACGCGGTAGGCTCTTATGAGAGCGGCTATCTGCCGGTAATGAAAACCATTTCCATTGGAGCTGGAGCGGTGACAGAGGTGGAATTGGTTCTGGTCGAGCAGCCGATTGTCACCGGTGAATTTGAGATTACCCGGATGACGCTGGATGAGATTATCGCAGCGGGAATCGATGTGACAGACCCCGCGAACCAGAATGTAGTACAGGTAACCATTCACCTGACCTATGGCACAACACCGGTCACGCTGAATGTGCTTGCGAATACCGATGGAATTTGTAGCCCCGGCACGACTACTGTTGTAGATACCGACAGTGGCCCGCGCGAGCTTTCGGTTACGATGATTCAGCTTCCGGAAGCAGTCGGCGGCAGTCGTGAGGATGACGAAGAGGAGGAAGAGGATGAGACGCTCATTGCGATTCTGGACATTCCAGTGGAAATTTCTTATCTGAAGGAATTCTTTGATGTGAAGCTTCATATTCTGAATCACGCGAGTGAGCAATTTGAACTGACAGACAATGTTGTAAAACTCAATGTTCCGGAAGGACTGACCCTGATGGATACGGATATTACGGACGCAAAAGCGACCATTACCTTTGACTCTCTCCAGGGGCAGGAGCAGAAAACTCTGGAATGGATTCTGCGCGGAGATGTGGCTGGCGAGTATACGCTTTCCGCGGATTATTCCGGTACTCTTTCTTACTTTGATGCGGATGTAACAGCTACTTTTGTCGCAAATAATCCAATTACGGTATATGGACTGAATGCGCTGAAGCTGATTGTAGAAGTGGCGAAAACGCTTGATGACGGGGATCTGTACTTTAATCTGTCACTTGAAAATACCGGAGCCGCGGATATCTATCTGCCAACGATTGATATCACTGACAATCTGATCTCCGAGTACGTGGAGTCTTCGGAGACGGACTCCTATGATATGGATTTGACTGTAAAGACGATAAATGCATTGATTACGGATGCGGATGGGAATAAAGAGTATCTTGGAAAGGAAATCTCTCCTTCCACTCTTGCGGCAGGAGCGGTTTATACAAAAAAATATGTATGCTATGATGTGGTTTATTCCGATGCGCTGATGTCTCTGCAGGAAGCGTCGGCCACGGTTGAAAAGGATCTCGGACTTGAAGTGGAAATCCGGACTTCCGGTAATCTTAACAGTAATGTCTGCGGTGAGAGCCTTACCTGGTCGATTGAAGATGGCGTGCTGGAAATCTCGGGTTCAGGTGCGATGTATGACTGGACAGAAAGCGGTGCGGTGCCGTGGCAGTATCTTACGGATGAGATTACTTCTATTATGATTGGAACCAATGTGACGACGATCGGGAGCTATGCGTTTTCGGCTTGCACAAATGCGGTGTCTGTCCGGATTCCGGAATCAATGGATGCCATCGGAATGAATGCGTTCTTATACTGCTCTTCCCTGACGGATGTCTATTACTGCAGTACGGAGAACAACTGGAATACACTGGCAGATAGTATTTCTTCCGGAAATAATTATCTGCTGAACGCCACGAAACATTATCTGGAATTTGACAAGGATTCCTATATCGCAGATCAGCTTCTGGATGAAGAGACAACTTCGGCAAAGTTTCTTGATGAGGCATTAACCACAACATCGCCGTCGTCTGCGCTTCTGGAGAATCTGGATGATACGTTATTTGGCGCGGCCGTTTTTACCTGGGACTCGCTGTCCAATATTTATTCGGCAGTCAATAATCCATTTACGATTGGTACGATGGTGGTTGAGCAGAAGGACATTTATTCTGCTATTATTCTGAACGCGCTGGAGGCATCGGTGGATTATAACAATGTTTCCTCAGTAAAGTCGGTGGTCAGTGATGTAAAGGGGGTTGTGTCTCAATTTACCAACATTCTGAAAACGGAGTATTTCTGGGAAACGGCAGACATGGAGCATTGGGATCGATTGTCGGATGTCAAAAAAGAGGAGGCTATGTCGGCGGCAAAGGAGGCGTTTGAGAGCGATTACCCTCTGATTAACAAAACGGATAAAGCAATCTCGTTTATAAGCGATGTGCTGGATGTATGTAAGACCGTGGAGGATTTTGAAGAAAAGACAGAAGAGATTTTGATTATTATGACAATCAGTGACTCCATGGAGACCGTTTTGCAGACTATGTATAATGAATCCACGGATTCTGCTATGAGATCCGCTCTAAAGGATTGCCTGAAATACATAGACGAAAGCGAGGATGACATGATTAAGGAGATGCTCGGAGATGCCACATTTACAATCACGAACGAAGCTTTTAAAATCATGGGGAAATACTGGTGGAAAAATGTAAAAAATAAGGTAATCAAGACGGGCGGTGCCCTGAGTGTTCTGATGCTCAGCTATAATGGCGCTACGATGTTTTCCAACGCAATGCTGGGAACGGATGATCTCTCGGAAGCTTATGGGAAAATGCTCGCCATCAGAGATGTGGAAAATCTGCTGAAACGTGTGATGGAAACGCTCAAAGCAACGTATCAAGAAAGCGGTGACTCTGCGGATGCCTCGGCATGGCTGAGTGCGATCGACCTGCTGTTTGCTGTCTGGGATGCGGACTGTACATATGCGTTTGCGTTTGTGGAGGTGATTGATGACGCCTGGGTAACAAAAATCGGTAATTATTTAGGCATATCAGATTCTTCAGAACGAGATGAAGTAAAAAAGAATATCGCCAGTACGCAGGAATATTATACGCAGATGCATGAGATCCTTTTGACAAACTGGCTGAATACGGTCAATGCCAGCTACGAAGGCTTTAATCTGTATGAGCAGTACCAGTCTCTGCTTGACGAAAGTGAGGAACGGCTGGCTACAAAGACTTATCTGGTTGCCTGCCCGGTAGATGTTTATGTATATGATGCAGAGGGCAATCTGATTGCGTCCGTGATTGACAGTAAAGCATATACTTCCGGAACGATTTCTATTGCGGTGGAAAATGAGACAAAGATGCTGTATTTCTATGATAATGAGGAGTATACAATCAAATGCGTCGGAACGGACACTGGAACAATGGACATCACGGTTACCGAGTATGACAGCAGTGAGAACTCTGTCCGCGAAGTGTATTTTTCAGAGGTTGCACTGACCGATGGTCTGACGTATACGATGGACGAAGACGGAACGATGCTGGAAGATGCGGATTATGAGCTGAAGGAAGCAGAATCTGGTGAGACCGTTGCGCCGGATCTTGATACCTTGCGTGATGGCATGGAACGCCACACATTGAAAACCATTCGCGGCTATATGCTCACAGATGATGTGATGACCTTCTCTTTTGAGGCATTTGCGGGAGAAACGACAACGATTTACGCGTATGTTCCGGAGGGCTATGAATTTGATCACTGGACGTCAAGCATCGAGGATGAAACCGGACTTTTTGAGGATGCGTATTCAGCAACTACAACGGTAACAATGCCGGATGAGAATGTTACAGTAACTGCTGCCCTCAAGGAAGCGGAAAGCGAGACGGAAGCTGAGACAGAGATAGAATCGGAAACTGAGACTGAAATTGAAACGGAATCCGAGACAGAATTTGAGACCGAGTCAGAGTCGGAAACGGAAGCTGAAAGTGAAACACAGTCAGAACCAGAGACCGAGTCAGAGTCGGAGACGGAAGCTGAAAGTGAAACACAGTCAGAACCGG
>JAJQHZ010000097.1:0-8414 GCA_021199475.1 Lachnospiraceae bacterium | reverse complement strand
GAAAGTGAAACACAGTCAGAACCGGGATCCGAGACCGAGACGGAGAGCGAAACTGAAACAGAGACAGAGCCAGAATCGCTGACGGAATCGGAGACGCAAACCGAGAAAGAGACGCAAACCGAATCAGAATCGAAAACGGAATCAGAGTCAAAATCCGAGTCTGAATTCGAAGGTGGTTCTGATTCCGAGGGTGGCACCGACCCCGGGAACCTTCCGGGTGAGACCAATCCGGATTCCGCGAATGAGAGCGAAGCGCAGCCGGATTCGACGGCAGGGACCGGAGGTGATACAGAAACCGGAGGCGATTCTGGAGCTGGAAGCGGCTCAGGAACCGGAAGCGGCTCTGACACCGCGAACGGGGAGAGCGGTGCAGCGCACTCGCACGTCTGGTCGGACTGGACAGTAACATCGGAGGCGACGGTATTTGCCGCCGAGACGCAGACGCGCACCTGCACAGGCTGCGGCGCGACGGAGACCCGCGAGAATGGGACTGCGCTGACGCCGACAATCGAAGTGAATGCGTCTTCGATCAAGCTGAAGGTGAAGCAGAAGACGACGGCTCTGAAGGTGACCGGACTGGCGGCGGGCGATTCGGTGGTATCGTGGAAGTCCAGCAATACGAAGGTTGTGAAGGTAACCAGCAAGGGCAAGATCACGGCCGGAAAGAAGACCGGAAAGGCGACGCTCACCATCACGCTGGAGAGCGGACTGACGAAGAAAATCAAAGTGACGGTTCAGAAAGCCACGGTTAAGACAACGAAGATCAGCGTTGCTTCGAAATCCATTACGCTGAGTAAGGGCGAGTCTTATCTGCTGGAGACGGTTATTAAGCCGATCACGTCCGTCCAGAAGGTGACGTACAAGACGTCCAACAAGAAAGTGGCGACGGTGAATTCGAAGGGGAAGATTGTGGCGAAGAAGAAGGGAACCGCTACGATTACCATCAAGTCCGGCTCTAAGAGCGTTAAAGTGAAAGTAAAGGTGCAGTAAGAAGCGCAGCAGGCAATTTAGCTGAAAATAGCAGAAAAAGCAGCCCCGGAGCAGGAACTGGCCTACGGGACTGCTTTTTTGCGCAGGGCTGCGTATGGAAATTTTCCGATTGAAGTCGGACGCTGTCTCCGCTCCGCTTCGGTCGTTGCTAAACGTGTGCCATTGCACACAGCAACCGCGCGGGCGAGTAGGAGCCGACAAGCCGTCTCCTACTCGATCGCAATTTTTAAAAGTCTTGCGATTATCGGCGCATTCTGCTATAGTAGTCGGGTAAGATTTTACTATAAAAGTGTCGTCAATAGACAGGCTCGTGCCATGTTTTCATGGCTAAGAGCATGGATATTAGACGACCTGACCGGTATGAGCAAGTAGCGCGATAGCGCGGATTGCGAATGACGGCAGCGATTGCGAGAGTGCGAAGCACGGAGCAATCGACTTTTATATTTAGTGGTGCCCGCAAAGCGGGCATGGGAGTTTAGCATCAAATAAAAAAGATGGATAGGAATCATACTTGGGGAATAGAATGAATAAGGATAAGTGGAGTGCTCGCTTTCAGAGCATAAAAGAGCATCTGGATTTTTTATATTTGCCGGATGATGACGATCTGGACGACCTCGACCTGTTGGAGTCGGAGGAGGATTCGGACGGAACGGCCAGCCGGGGAAGCACCGGAGCGTCAGCGAATCCGCAGGCTGATCGGGGAAATGCGGAGGCGCAGACGAATGCGCGCGGTGTGCTCACCTCGCTTTTTGGCCGCGAGGAGCCGGAACATGAGCTGACCATGGAGGAGCTGCTTAAGCGCAACAATCGGAGACGGTGGATGATCCGGGGAGTGATCGCTGCTTTGATTTTGCTGGCTGCAAGTGGATTTTATCTGTATAATCGTTTGCATACGTTCAATGATTATATTATATCCAGATCCATCGAAAATACGATGACATCCGGCACACAGTATGAGGCGGTCGGCAAGTACCTGTATCGTTACAATTCGGACGGCGTTTCGTGTGTCACGAAAAAAAATGAGGTAAAGTGGAGCATCACGTACAGTATGCAGGCGCCGATCGTGGATGTCTGCGGGACAACGATGGTGATTGCGGAGCAGCAGGGCACGCAGGTTTATGTAGTGAATGAGGACGGGCTGCTCGGAAGCTTTACCTGCCTGCTGCCGATTCTGAAAGTGCGCGTGTCGAACCAAGGCGTGGTTGCGGTTGTGCTGCAGGACGATGATGTGACCTGGATCCGGCTTTATGATGCTGAGGGAGAGAGCATTGCCAACGACAAGACGACCATTTCCGATTCCGGATATCCGATGGATATTGATCTTTCCCCGAATGGGCAAAAGATGATTGTCTCCTATCTGGGCATTACGGAAGGTGTGATGACCTCGAATGTGGTGTTCTATGATTTCGGAACGGGCGGAGACGCTGAGAATGACTATGAGGTAAGCCGGGAAACGATATCCGGAAGCGCGGTGCCGCAGGTATTTTTTACGGACAATACGACGGCGGCCGCCATTGCTGACGACGGATTTGTTATCTTTAAAGGCAGTACGCCGACCAAGACGGCTGAAGTGAGCTTTTCTGAGGAAATCGTCAGCTGCTTCCATGACGACGACCGGATCGGGTTTCTGTTTTCCGATACGACCGGCGAAAATGAATACCGGATGGAGCTTTATAATTATAATGGAAGGCAGAAGGTATCTACTGGAATCGACGCGGAATTTGATGAGATTAAGATGGAAAACGGGCAGATTCTCATGTACACGACCTCGTCCTGCAGTGTCTTTACGAAGACGGGCCGGTTGCGGTACGCTTCCGCCTATGAAAAAGAGATTGTCGATATTTTCTATTTCGAAGAGTTCCGGCGGTATCTGATCATCACGTCGGACAGCTTTGACCGGATCCGGATTTGTTAGGCGCTTAAGAACGATTTCCTGCGCAAAATGGCAATAGTCTGGTTCTGGTTTGTCCGGGGTAGAGAAACCGGAATGAAATGCAGGCAGTGTTTTGACGGATAACGGGATATCCGGAGGAGAAAAGAAATGAACATACTGGAAATTATTGTAATTATTGTGGCGATTGTGCTCGTTCTCTCGGGATTTCGCGCCGGCGGGGTGAAAAAGCTGGCTTCGATGCTGTCGCTGGTGCTTTCGGTTACGCTGGTGTCCGCCATACTGCCGTATGTGACGGATTTTATCCGGGATAATACACCGATTTATGACTATATTGTCACACAGTGTGAGCAGATCGCCGCGGAACAGGTTGCCACGGAGCTGATTTCCGAAGGGGAAACCTCCCTGACGGGCAGCGTGAGCGAATATCTGACGGGCAGCGCGAGTGAGTACCTGGCGAGTCTGACCCGTGAGCAGACGAAGTCACTTCTGGAGCAGTACGGCTACAGCGAATATGCTTCCGCAGTGGATTCGCTGAGCGACGAGGAGCTGGAGACCCTGAAGTCGCAGTACCTGACAGATGCCGCCGTGCAGATGCTCTCTTCTGGCGGCACGGACAGCAGTTCTGATACGGATGGCGACAGCGGCCTGAGCGCGGTCTGGAGCAGCCTGTCTTTGGATAAAAGCACCCAGAATGCGATTATTGACAGCCTGCCGCTGCCGGAAATGATCAAGACGATGCTGGTGAATAACAACAACGACGACGGGTACGCGAGTCTGGCGGTGTCAAATTTTCAGGACTATGTGGTGGAATATCTGGCCACGCTGATTCTGAACGTGATTTCCTTCCTGGTGGCAGTGATTCTGGTCAATATTGTGCTTCGGCTGGTAGTGATGGTGCTAGATATCATCGCGCATTTCCCGGTCATCGGGTTTGTGAACCGTATAGCGGGCGCGGGACTGGGCCTGCTGGATGCGCTGTTTGCGCTGTGGATTTTTTTCCTTGTGCTGACACTGCTGCAGACGACCGAAGTGGGTATGGCGCTGCAGGCAATGGTCGAGGAGAGTACGTTGCTTTCCTGGCTGTATGAGTCGAATTTGTTTCTGCAGATCATGCTGTGGGGCGCCTCGATGTTTGCGTAGAGATCGAGTAGGAGGCGGTCTTTTCGCCTTCTACTCGCCCGCGTCGGCCGCGTCCGGCTTTAGCCGGAATAATTCCTTATGCGGCTGTGTGCATAAAAACGACAGAGAAAAATCATAAATCAGGAAAGGAGAAAACGAGGATGGATAAAATGAATCTTGCGATTTTGGGCGCGGGACGGATCGCGACGACGATGGCAACTACCGTATCGGGGATGGAAGAGGTAAATCTGTACGCGGTCGCGGCTCGTGATGGGGGGCGCGCGAGGGCGTTTGCGGAGAAATACGGAGCAGAAACGTCCTACGGCAGTTATGAGGAAATGCTGAACGACCCGCAGGTCGACCTGGTGTACATCGCCACGCCGCATTCGCTTCACTGTGAGCATGCGAAGCTGTGTATCCATCATGGGAAACCGGTGCTGTGCGAGAAAGCATTTACCTGGAATGCGAAGGAAGCGCGCGAGGTGCTGGAGCTTGCGCAGGAAAAGGGTGTCTTCATCACAGAGGCGATGTGGACGCGCTATACACCGCAGTCGGAAAAGCTCCGGGAGCTGCTGTATGGCGGAAGCGTCTCCCGGTGGGGGACCTCGGTATCGGAAGCTGCGGGCGGCTCACCCACAGGAATGCCGCAGAAGGTCGTAGCCGGGGAAAACCGCCCGGGCGGCGGGCGAATCGGGCAGATCGTTGGCCTGACCGCGAACCTTGGCTATTCCCTTTTGGATAAGGAGCGGATGGTGCGTCCGGACCTGGCCGGAGGGGCGCTGTTGGATCTGGGCGTGTATACCCTGAATTTTGCGACCTGGGTGCTGGGAGATGACATTCAGAGTATTTCGACCTCCATGGTGCTTCATGAGACCGGCGTGGACAAGTCCGAATTTATCAACCTGGTTTACCCGAACGGGACGATAGCGGGCCTGTTCAACACGATGGACGCGGTCTCGGACCGCCGCGGCATCATTTTCGGGACGGAAGGCCGTATCGAAGTAGAAAATACGAATAATTACGAGGAAATCCGGATTTACAACAATGATTATGAGCTGGTCGAGACGATCCCGCAGCCGCCGCAGATTACAGGCTATGAATATGAAGTGCTGGCCTGCAAACGCGCATTGGAGCAGGGAAAGCTGGAGTGCGAGGAAATGCCGCACGCGCATACCCTTCGCATCATGGAGCTGCTGGATGAGATCCAGACGCAGTGGGGAAAATAAAGAATTCATAGAGGCAGAAGCGGGAAACTGCTGCGGATGATGAACGGTGACACAGGCGTGCGGAGCGGTCAGAAAATAAAGGCAGAAGCAGGCGGCGGCTGCGGATGATGGGCGGTATACACAGGCGTGCGGTACAGGGAGAATATTGGTGCAGAAGCAGGATTGGGAGGAGAAAAAGCAATCATGCGCTCGAAAGCGGATTTACAGAGGCAGTTAAGAGAAATTGACCATAAAGGATATAAGGCATATAAGGTGCTGGAAGGCGAATACGAGTTTGGCACGTATCGGCTGGCGATCGACCATGTGCAGGGCGACCCGTTCGCGACACCGTCCCGCGTGCGGATCATTTATAACAACCGGGGGAACATTGCGCCGGAATATTTTGAAACGGCACACAGGCGGATTGCCGTGGAGGACTATTTACTGCGGCGTCTGCATGGGTTTTTGAAGGCCGACCGCATCAGCTCCGGCTCCGGGAAAAGCGGCCTGGTGACGGCATGCCGGACCGGACAGGAGATCCTGGAGCGCACCGCGATGCGGATTACGCCGGAGGTGATCGAGGCGCGGATTGAGGTCGGATTCCCGGCCTACGGGCGCACGATCGCGGCCGGCGAGCTTAGCAAAATTTTGTTTGATTTTCTGCCGCAGGTGACGGAAAAGACGTTCCATTTACAAAAACAGGAAGCGGCGCCTGTGCGTGGCCAGAGCGGGATTGCGCGTCTCCCGTTCGGTGAAGCGCTGGATGCAGTCGTGGCGCTTGCAGACGACCAGCAGTATATACGGGATGCGCTGGATGGTCTGGGTCTGGTGGCGTTTGTGGCGGACGGTTCCGTTTTGCCGCGCGAGAGCGGCGTATCGCAGAAGCCGATGAAGGCGGAGATGCGTTCTGTTTCGAAGCCGGGCGGCGTATCGCCTGCGTCGATGAAGGCCGAATGCAGTTCTTATTCGAAGACCGGTGACGGTTCATCCGCGGTCGGTGCAGACCGTTCGCGCAAGACCGGCCTTGCGGTAGCCTTTGAGAGTCCGGAGAGCCTTGCGGTGACGTTGAATCTGCCGCACCGCGGCCCGGTGCGCGGCATGGGGATCAAAAAAGGGATCACCCTGATCGCAGGCGGCGGTTTCCATGGGAAATCGACGCTTCTGAAAGCGCTCGAGCGCGGCGTGTACAACCATATTGAAGGGGATGGCCGGGAGCTGGTCATCACCGATGCAAGCGCGTTCAAGCTGCGCGCGGAGGAGGGGCGCTGCATTCATGAGACGGATATCTCGATGTTCATCAGCAATCTGCCGACCCGCGCGGACACCACCCGTTTTTCTACGGAAAATGCGAGCGGCAGCACCTCACAGGCCGCGAACACGGTCGAAGCGCTCGCGGCGGGCAGCCGGGTGCTGCTGATTGATGAGGATACCTCTGCGACAAATTTTATGGTGCGCGACGGGCGTATGGCGCAGCTCGTCTCCGACGAAAAGGAGCCGATCACGCCGTTTATCCGCAAAATCCGCGGCCTGTACCAGAGTCTGGGCGTATCGACCATTCTGGTCGTGGGCAGCTCGGGCGATTATCTGGAGGTCGCTGACACCGTGCTGCAGATGGATTGCTATGTGGCGAAGGATGTAACCGCGCGCGCGAAGGAGCTGTGCGGGCAGCAGGCGTCTGCCTCCGGAGAAAAAGATGCTTCGGAAGCGGTAGAAGACGGGATTGTGAAATCGGACTGGCTGAAAAAAGCCGTGCGCCCGAAGCAAATCGAGAAAGCCCGTGTACATGGTTGGGATACATTGAGCCTTGACAAAACGGAAGTAGATTTGCGTTATCTGGAGCAGATCGTGGATGAGAGTCAGACGGCGGCGCTTGCCTACGTGATGCAGTATGTCCTGAGCCGTCTGGCGAATGGGAAAAAGACCGCTGCCGGGCTGGCAGAGGAAGCCGCGCGCAAAATCGAGAAGGATGGAATCCTTTCCGTCACGCCGAAGAACTATGGCGCGGGGGCTGCGGCCGCTGTGCGGCGACAGGAAATCCTCGCGTGTCTGGCGCGGTACCGGATGCTGTAAACAAATATGCGGAATAGACACGATTTGCTGTTATCGGAAAGCGGAGCCGGAAAAAGAGCCGGCTCCGCGACTTTGTGAGTGCAGATAATTGCCTTTGCCTGCCTGTTTAATCATGCGTTAAACCGGTGTGACAGCATCAGCCAGAAGCTTTTTCGCTGCCCAATAGTCCTCTGTCGAATGATTCAGAGCGTCACAGGCATCTTCCATTGAAAACCCTTTTTTCTTCATAAGCGAATCAATATTGTCTATTAATGTTTCGGCGGCCTTGGATCTAGCTTTTTCATTAGCCTCAGCAGCGGCCTCAGCAGCAGCCTTGTTTAATCTTCTCGTTAACCAATCTTCCATTTTATTCACCTTCCTTTCCGCAGGCTCGTTCTGTACAATTTCGAATCTCCTGTCACCTGATACAGCGGCCATGAGATTTAGCACTTCATCCACATGCTTCATGACTTCCGTGGATGGGACGTAGTCATGTTTTTTTCGCATTTGTACAAAATAATCCGCTACAATGCGGAAGTCGCTTTTAAATTTGGCAACTGTTTTATCATCCAGCCACGCGATTTCAAATATGTTTGCCCTGTAGTCATTGATGAACCGGGCGAGTTTTTCATCCGATGAACCGACTACGCTGCAGAGGCTGCGAGACTTTTGCCCCCAGTGCTGCTCTGTGCCGAAGTACAGGACGAGGGTCACAACGGGATATCGCTCTTCGCCCTGATTCAATTCGTCCCGATATGCGGCGCCGTCGTAGCCCATGACCCGCAGTGCGATATCGGGATCGCGTGATGTTTGATTTTCCAGGCCAACAAGACTGATTCGCACATTTCCTTTTTTCCAGTACTTAGCGATATCCCGCTCCTGACCATGGATGACATTCGCCGCCTTATACTGGCTGACTGCGCCGGTCACCTCGAGGTCGGCTGCATTCACCTTGTCTTCGCCATCGTACACAAGGACATTTACAATATCAGCAAAGACGTCAGGATAATCCTCCAGTAATTTTTCGGTTATATCTTTTTCTGCCATTCAATTCCCTCCTTATTTTACTATTGATTGCATAAATTGAAAACCCCTCAAAACTATCTTTTCGGCTCCCATGGAGTGATTTTTTCTGCCGGATATGAAGCTGAATTCAG
>JAJQHZ010000129.1 GCA_021199475.1 Lachnospiraceae bacterium | reverse complement strand
CGATAAAATCTACATTTTTCTCAAGTTTAATTTTTCTTCATGAAACAACCCTGTGGCTCCATTGAGTCAAAATTTCTTGCGTGCGCTGGTTTGATCAAAACAAAGCAGTATACCGTATTTGATATGTCCATTGAAAAAACATAAATTGTTAACCTGGCATTTTGGTTGGAATTTTGTCTTCCGATTCGCAAAAATTATCTTGCATTTACCAACTGGTTATGGTAAGATTACCAACATGTGGCGGAGCGAATGTCAATGGTCCGTCGCACGACAGGATGTGCCGCTGTGGCGGAATTGGCAGACGCACTTGACTCAAAATCAAGCGGGTAATACCGTGCCGGTTCGAGTCCGGCCAGCGGCAGTTGACAGAGTCCGGATTTACAGCGATGGTTGTGAATCCGGGCTTTTTGTTTTTATATGCAGAAGTCGGCAAGCCGCCTCCTGTTCGATTTATATTTTTCTATCACCAAACCGGTAATCGCCGGTCTTTTACCATCCTATGTCCATATTCGTTCATCGAATATGGATGAAGGCCGCGTCATTGCGAAGCATTTTTTTCTTACGCGGCTTCCATATACCATATCATTTCATCCACGGGAGGAAACTATACTATGTCAAAGAGGACAGACATCCACAAGGTACTGATTATCGGCTCAGGCCCGATCATCATCGGCCAGGCCTGCGAGTTCGACTATTCCGGCACCCAGGCCTGTAAAGCGCTCAAAAAGCTTGGTTATGAGATCGTGCTGGTCAATTCGAATCCGGCGACAATCATGACCGATCCGGAGATTGCGGACGTCACGTATATTGAGCCGCTGAATGTCGCACGGCTGACGCAGATTATTGAGAAGGAACGACCGGACGCTTTGCTTCCGAATCTGGGCGGACAGTCTGGATTGAATCTGTGTTCCGAGCTGGCGAATGCAGGTGTTCTGGATAAATATGATGTAAAAGTCATTGGCGTTCAGGTGGACGCGATTGAGCGCGGCGAGGATCGGATTGAATTCAAGAATACCATGAATGCGCTTGGCATTGAGATGGCGAGAAGTCAGGTCTCCTACAGTGTAGAGGAGGCGCTGTCGATTGCGGATGAGCTTGGTTATCCTGTTGTGCTGCGCCCGGCCTATACGATGGGCGGCGCCGGCGGCGGCCTTGTCTATAATCGTGAAGAGTTAAAGACGGTATGTGCGCGCGGGCTGCAGGCCAGCCTGGTGGGGCAGGTGCTTGTGGAGGAGTCCGTCCTCGGCTGGGAGGAGCTGGAGCTGGAGGTGATCCGGGATAAGGACAATAACATGATCACCGTCTGCTTTATTGAAAATATTGATCCGATGGGCGTGCATACCGGCGATTCGTTCTGTGCGGCGCCGATGCTGACGATCTCAGAAGAGGTTCAGAAACGCCTTCAGGAACAGGCCTACCGGATTGTGGAATCGGTTCAGGTGATTGGCGGCACCAATGTCCAGTTTGCGCATGATCCGGTGAGCGACCGGATTGTCGTCATCGAGATCAATCCACGGACCTCCCGCTCTTCCGCGCTCGCATCCAAGGCAACCGGGTTTCCGATCGCGCTCGTATCCGCCATGCTGGCTTCCGGGCTGTCTCTCTCCGAGATCCCGTGCGGAAAATACGGCACACTGGATAAATATGTGCCGGACGGCGACTATGTGGTCATCAAATTTGCCCGCTGGGCATTTGAGAAGTTCAAAGGCGTAGAGGACAAGCTGGGCACTCAGATGCGCGCGGTCGGCGAGGTCATGAGCATCGGAAAGACTTATAAAGAGGCGTTCCAGAAGGCCATCCGCTCTCTGGAGACCGGCCGCTACGGCCTCGGCCATGTAAAGGATTTTGACACAAAATCAAAGGAAGAGCTTCTGACGATGCTGATCACACCGTCCAGCGAGCGCCATTTTATTATGTATGAGGCCCTGCGCAAGGGAGCGACCGTCGACGAAATCTATGAAATCACTAAGGTGAAGAAATATTTCATCGAGCAGATGAAGGAGCTGGTGGACGAGGAGGAAAATCTGTGCCGCACAAAGGGGCAGCTTCCATCCGATGAGGCATTGATTCAGGCAAAGAAGGATGGCTTTTCCGATAAATATCTGAGCCAGATTCTGGAGGTGTCCGAGGACGATGTCCGCAGCCGCCGCATTGCGCTTGGGGTGGAGGAAGCCTGGGAGGGTGTCCATGTAAGCGGTACACAGAATTCTGCTTATTATTACTCGACCTACAATGCACCGGACAAGAACCCGATCTCAGATGAAAAGCCGAAGATCATGATTCTGGGCGGCGGACCGAACCGCATCGGGCAGGGCATTGAATTCGATTATTGCTGTGTCCACGCGGCTCTCGCGCTGAAAAAGCTTGGCTTTGAGACCATTATCGTTAACTGCAACCCGGAGACAGTTTCGACCGACTATGATACCTCTGACAAGCTGTATTTTGAGCCGCTGACGCTTGAGGATGTTCTGAGCATTTATAAAAAAGAAAAGCCGCTCGGCGTCATCGCGCAGTTTGGCGGGCAGACTCCGCTGAACCTGGCTGCGGATCTGGAACGGAACGGCGTAAGGATTCTCGGCACCGCACCTGCGGTGATTGATCTGGCAGAGGATCGCGATCAGTTCCGCGCCATGATGGAAAAGCTGGATATCCCGATGCCGGAATCCGGGATGGCAGTCAGCGTCGGTGAGGCAAAGGCCATCGCGAAGGAGATCGGTTATCCGGTCATGGTGCGCCCGTCCTATGTGCTTGGCGGCCGCGGAATGGAGGTCGTGTACGATGATGAGAGCATGGAAAACTATATGGCTGCGGCTGTCGGCGTCACGCCGGACCGTCCGATTCTCATCGACCGCTTTCTGAATCATGCGCTGGAGTGCGAGGCGGACGCGATCAGCGACGGCACGCACGCATTTGTACCGGCAGTGATGGAGCACATTGAACTCGCCGGGATTCATTCGGGTGATTCTGCCTGCATCATTCCGTCCGTCCATATCTCAGAGGAGAATGTACGGATCATCAAGGATTATACAAAGAAAATCGCGGAGGAGATGCACGTCAAGGGTCTGATGAATATGCAGTATGCGATTGAGAACGGCAAGGTGTTTGTTCTGGAGGCGAATCCGCGGGCATCCCGCACGGTGCCGCTTGTCTCTAAGGTCTGCAACATCCGCATGGTACCTCTGGCGACCGATATTGTGACTTCGGAAATTACCGGGCGTCCCTCGCCGGTGAAAAGCCTGAAAGAGCTGGACATTCCTTATTACGGAGTCAAGGAAGCGGTCTTCCCATTCAATATGTTCCCGGAGGTCGACCCGCTGCTCGGACCGGAAATGCGCTCGACCGGCGAAGTGCTGGGCTTGTCCACGGATTACGGCGAAGCCTTTTACAAGGCGCAGGAAGCGACGCAGACGCGCCTGCCGCTTAGCGGCACGGCTCTGATTTCCGTCAGCAGCAAGGATAAGCCGGAGGTTGTGGAGATCGCGAGAAGCTTTGCCGAGGATGGTTTTAAAATCCTCTCCACCGGAACGACCTGCGATCTGCTGAATGAAAATGGAATTCAGGCGGAAAAGGTAAAGAAGCTGTATGAGGGCAGACCGAACATTCTGGATTTGATTACGAATGGAGATATCGATCTGATCGTCAATACGCCGGTCGGAAAAGAAAGCGCCCACGACGACAGCTATCTGCGCAAAGCAGCGATCAAGGCAAAGATCCCGTATATGACGACCATGGCGGCTGCCCGCGTGACCGCAAGAGGCATCAAATATGTCAAAGAGCATGGGAACGGAGATGTGAAATCGCTGCAGCAGCTGCACGGAGAAATTAAAGAAAGATAGATTCGAATATTTTAGACTTATTGTAAATGTCGGATAGGGAGAATGAGCTTCCCCCTATCCGATTTGATTAATCAGCAATAATAATAAATCTCTTTAAAATATGTGAGCCATTTCTTTTCTATCTCAAAATGACGCGCCTCCACAATATCCATAATATCACGTAATTTACGTCCCGGTATTCGGGAGTTGTTATTGCAGAGCAGGCATTTCCCGCTTTTTGTAATCCAGATTTTAGTGGAATTCTCTGACGGATAGCCCTCAGCCACGTGAACATGGATTGGTTCAAGCGGTTCACCTTCATTTGACCAGAAGTAAATAAGATAAGCACCAATTTTAAAAATTTGCGGCATTGTCAAATCCTCCATCGCGCGCAAGGCGAATCACAATATGGGCAACCGACTCCAGATATTCCTGAAAATATTCGATCTCATCTTTTGAAAATCCATCGATGTTTTCCCACCTGTATGAAGGTAGGTAGCATTCTGCACAGTGAAAACCTCCATAAACTGGTTTTTCAAAATATACCTTTACTACTTCAGAGCCGTTTTCATTGTAGGCTTCTGAATGAACGACCTCTGTTTTATCATTGAGCGTCATAAATGGATACATCATAATAATTACCTTCCTCTTATAATGAAGCAAATTTCATATTTGAAAAACAAACAGCTCAAATATCTGACATCCCGGCGACACAACTTCTTAATATTCAAATATCTTCGCAGTCTTCTTCAGCCACTCAGTTACCTTGATATGCTGCGGGCACACGCTCTCGCACTGTCCGCACTCCACGCAGTCCGAAGCCTTCCCGTTGCTCTGAGAAAGCTCCAGATAGCGCTCTTTATATACTGAATTTCCACGGTCCGTCAGCTCAGAATTGTAGAGCGCAAAATAATCCGGAATGGCGATGTTCATCGGGCAGCCCTCGACACAGTAGCGGCAAGCGGTGCACGGAATTTTCGCTGCCTCATGAATGAGGTCTATCACTGGTCCGAGAAGCAGGCTTTTCTCCTCTTCTGTCAGAGGCTCCATCTCCTGCATATAGCTGCTGTTGTCCTCCATCTGTTCCAGAGAGGACATTCCGCTTAAGACGACCATCACATGCTCCAGGCTTGCAGCAAAGCGGATGGCCCACGATGCATTCGACCAGTCCGGATGCATTTTGTGCAGAAGCTGCTCGGCTTTTTCTGGCAGCTTCGCGAGTGTCCCGCCCTTGACCGGCTCCATGACCACGACCTTTTTCCCATGCTTTACGGCGGTCTCATAGCATTTGCGGGACTGCACCTTTGCGTCCTCCCAGTCCAGATAATTCAGCTGGAGCTGAACAAATTCCACCTCTGGATGATCGGTCAGTATGCGGTCGAGCACCTCTGCTTTATCGTGGAAGGAAAAACCGATATGGCGCACCTTTCCCTCCGCCTTTTTCCGGGCAATAAACCCAAAGCAGTCCATCTCCTGCACACTGTCATACCGTTCGCCGCCCAGCGCATGCAGCAGGTAATAATCAAAATAGTCCTCCCCGCATTTTTCCAGCTGTTCATTAAAAATAGGCTCCATATCTTCGGCTTTTTTCAGCTGGAAAATCGGAAGCTTCGTTGCCAGAGTGTAGGTATCGCGCGCGTAGCGCTTCGCGATCACATCCTTGACCGCGCGCTCGCTCTCATGCTCATGATACATATACGCGGTGTCAAAATAGGTAAATCCCCGCTCCAGAAACAGATCCGCCATCTGACAGACCTGCTCTTTATCAATACTTTTTACATCCTCCGCATTCAACAGCGGCAGTCTCATCAGACCAAATCCAAGCTTTCCCATTTTCTTAGTTCCTCCTCTTTTTGTAATAGTTATAACTTTTATTCCTGCATCCTACAGCAAAAATTCCGCCATTACCTGATTGCTGACATCCAGTCCCCGCGGTGTCAGGTAAATGCGGTCGTCTTCCCGCTTCATCAGCCCAAGGGAACACATTCGGCAGATAACGTCCCCATAGATATCGTCAATCGGACGACCGAACCGCGTCTGGAATTCCCGTTCGGAGACGCCGGAGAGCATACGAAGCCCCAAAAACATAAATTCCGCCATCTCATCCTCCATAGTGAGCACCTCCGGATTCTCTGATTTGGCAGCAGCCGCGGTGAGCATTTGCAGATTTTCGGATTTTCCAGCATCTACAGTGAGCACTTCCGGATTCCCTGATCTGGCTAAATCCGTGTGCGGACTATTGGAATTCTCTGTCTCGCCCAAATCTACCGTACGCACTTCAGCAGCCATATTCTGTGAATGAACCTTCTGCTCATATACCGCAAAATTCTCCGGGTTTTTACAGCGGACGCTGATGAAATGTGTCGGACTCGATGAACCTTCCCCGACTTGAACTTTATCCTCAGATGTATGATACACCGTGGCGTCCTCTTGTACAGCTGCGGAGAATTTCTCATTTGCACGGATGTTTTTCTTTATTCTGGTACGGTTTTGAGGCGGATATCTCAGCAAGGAAGACGCACCCAGCCCGAATCCCATATATTCTGTGCCGCGCCAATAACCGATGTTATGTCGGCATTCAAATCCGGGACGGGCATAGTTTGAAATCTCATAATGTACATATCCCGCGCTGCACAGCATCTGTTCGGTCATCTGCACCATCCGGCGTTCATCCTCCTCGGAGGGCAGATATCTGGGCTCCTCTCCCGCTGAGCGACGCAGGTCGTCTTCATGATATTTTTCATAAAACGGCGTCCCTTCTTCGATGATTAAACTATACGCCGAAATATGCTCCGGCGCAAGCGTTAAAATCTGCTGCAGCGTTTGTCTCCACGATTCCACGGTCTGCCCGGGAAGTGCGGACATCAGGTCGACGTTGATGTTTTGAACGCCTGCCTTCCGGGCAGCCTGATAGGACTTCAAAAACATCTCCCAGGTGTGAATCCGGCCAAGGGCGGCCAGTTCTTCATTATGCGCGGACTGCAGTCCAAAGCTGATCCGGTTGATCCCGGAAGCAAGATACGCGCGAAACTGGGAACCTTCTGAAGAATGCTCTGCATATGGCTTTTCTTCTTCCATTCCGGATATCTTATCTTTTGCAGAGGAGGCCATCTCGGTGGGCACCTCTGTAAGTGCATGTTCTTCCATGGTTCTGAAAGCTTGAGAGGATTTCTGTTTTCCACTTCCGATCGTTCCGGGATTGCATTCTATGGTAATTTCCGGGGTCCCCGGCCGACCGTTATCTCCCGCAAATGGGAATCTTACGCGCAACGCATCCAGAATTTCCGCGATCTGAGACGGCGGCAACAGAGATGGCGTGCCGCCCCCGAAGAATACGCTGGTAATGACATATTCCGTATTCTCCGGCAGCTGTGCGAGAGACAATGCTTTACCCGGCTGGCTGTTGCAGCTTCCCACTTGTTCACTGTAAATAACGGAACCAGGGTCCGCCGCAGTGTTGCAGCTTCCCATCTGTTCACTGTAAAAAACGGAACCGGAGTCCGACGCTGTCGTTCTGGCCAAAGATTTGTCACAGGAGACAGAGAGTGGCGCACTGATCGGCCGCCCGCCGCGTATTTCCTCAATCAGGGTCTTTACATACCGATCCCGCACCTCCTTGCTGGCAGGCGCCGAGAGAAAATCACAGTAAGCGCATTTTCTGACGCAGAAGGGAATGTGAATATAAAGCTCCAGTTCACGCAAATTGGTATTCTCCTCTTATAGAAAATAACATATGCTAAATTACATATGGTAAATTAAATATAGAAAATTGCACTCGTTCAATTCCGACATTTTTTGATGCCGGATTTCATCCAATCGTATGCAGCCGCTTCTCTTACGGCGCAGCTTTGTCTGCTTTTTGGCGATTCTTTTTTCCCAGGCCAAACGACTCCCGGAAAATCAAAAACAGAATCACGCAGATCAGAGAAGAAAGTGTTGAGCCGGCCGGAGCCGCCATCCCCATCGGGAACAGCGTGTCCGGAAACAGCTGTGTTGCCAGGTACGCACCCGGGATCCGGACCAGCAGCACGGAGATCAGGTTGTGCGCAAAGGAAAACGCCGACCGTCCATACGCACAGAAAAATCCGCTGAAGCAAAAATGAATGCTGGCCATGATACAGTCAAAGGAATAGGACCGCAGGTATTGGCCGCCGAGCACGCGCACGGTTTCCTCACTTGAAAACAGGCCGACAAACTGCTCCGGCACGATCTGGCAGATCAGGAAAAAGACACAGCCGCAGGACACCGAAACCAGAATCGCGTAGAACAGCGTTTTTCGCGCGCGGTCGTGAAGGCCGGCTCCCCGGTCCTGCGCTGCAATCGCGGACACGGAGGACAGCATGGCGGAGGGCACCAGAAACAGGAAGCTGATAATTTTTCCCACGATGCCCACGCTCGCGGCCACGTCGACGCCGCGCCGGTTCGCGATCATCGTGATTACCAGAAACGAGATCTGGATAAATCCATCCTGGCAGGCCACCGGCACACCCACCTTCAGGATGTCCGAAAGAATGGCGCGCTCCGGTATGAAGTCTTTTTTGGTTAATCGGAATCCCTGCGCGACGGAAGCGCTTTCCGGACGCATGTCTTCACTGGTATTCTGTGTGGATGAATCACGCATCTGGTTTGTCGAACCTGCCTGTCCATGTTCACTGGCAGATGGAAGTTCTTCCACGCGGGTATCCGGATTCGCCCGGTTCCGGCCCTTCAGCAAAAAGACCAGTGCAAATACGACACTCGCCGCCTGTGAAATCACCGTGCCGCACGCAGCCCCCGCTGCGCCCATATGCAGCCCGCCGATGAACAGAAAATCCAGCGCAATATTCAGGATGCACGCCACCCCGACAAAATACATCGGGCTTTTCGAATCGCCCATACCCCTGTAGATACAGCTGATTACGTTATAGGCGGTAATAAAAGGAATGCCTGCAAAGCAGATAGTCAGATAGTCTCTGGCCTGCGGAATGGCCTCCTCCGGAACCGACATGACCGCAATGATTCCGCCCCGCGCCAGCATCAGAACGGCGACTAGAACTGCAGAACCAGCAGCAAACAGAGTCACTGTATTTCCAATCATCCGGGAAGCCCGCTCCATATGCTTACTTCCGATCGCGACTCCAAGGCCGACTGTCGAGCCCATCGCCAGTCCGACAATGATGACGGTAAACATGTGCATGACCTGACTGCCGATCGATACGGCTGAGATAGACGCAGCCCCATTGTACTGCCCGGTCACATACAAATCCACCATCCCGTAAAAGGTCTGCAAAAAACAGGACAGAAGGTACGGCATCGAAAACCGCAGCAGTACCTTCAAGATGCTTCCCTTTGTTAAATCCTTTTCCATTTATCTCTCCAATCCCTGATATTCTTTAACCCGAAGAAACCAGAACCCCAATTTTGCCATTTTGCGCAAGGAATTATATATCCGTATCCGTCGCAGGATGTGCACCACTTACGTCGTCCGCGAGTTCCTCATCATAGGTATCAAGAAAATGATGTCTCACATCGTCCTGCTTCCAGGCAATGACAGTGTTCAGATTCACATTCTCAACGCTTTTAAAAATATTGCTCTCCACTACCGGATCCCGTTCGGCAAGCCACGCAATCAGCTGTTTGACTTCCGCACGTTTTGACCCTTTTTCTGTGCCTCCGCAGGAAGCGCAGTTCTCGGTAAATCGGCAGGCGCACTGAATAAAGTGCAGGTCATTGTAATTTGCCCAGTGGATAATATCCTTTTCCCGGATCAGATACATCGGGCGGATGAGCTCCATTCCTTCAAAATGATTGCTGTGAAGCTTCGGCATCATGGTCTGTACCTGTCCGCCGTACAGCATTCCCATCAGAATCGTTTCGATCACATCATCGTAGTGGTGGCCGAGCGCGATCTTATTGCAGCCCAGTTCCTTCGCCTTCGCGTAAAGATAGCCGCGGCGCATCCGGGCGCAAAGATAACAGGGCGAATTCTCCTCCGACGCCACAATGTTGAAAATCTCCGATTGAAACACGGTAATCGGGACCTGCAGAAGCTTCGCGTTATCAAGAATTCGCTGGTAATTCGCTTCATTATACCCTGGATTCATCACGAGAAATACCAGCTCAAAATTCTGCCTTCCATGCCGGTACAGCTCCTGAAACAGCTTGGCCATCAGCATGGAATCCTTGCCGCCGGAAATGCACACCGCAATCCGGTCGCCATCCCGGATCAGTTCGTAATCCTGCACCGCCTTCGTAAACCGGCGCCACAGCTCCCGGCGATATTTCTTGATAATGCTGCGCTCGGCCTTACGGCAGCGATCGATATCTGTGGTCTCCGGTTTCACTCCCGGAGCTTCGCGTTCCATGTCTGAATGTGCGCGTTTAAACGGAATTGCGTCATAATTGTCATCATGCCGCGTTTCTGGTTCCCGATCCAGAGCGGCTCTCAGCTGGAGCCGCAGGTATTCCCGGAACCCTCCCGCAACATTTACTGCCTCATAGCCTTGCTCTTCCAGCTCACACGCCAGTTCACCGCTCTCATCTCCGGTATAGCACAAAAAATAGAGCGTCTGATGCTTTGGCAGGATCGCTCTGTCCTTTTTAATCTTCTCGGCATCCATATGAACCGCTCCAGGCAGCGATTCTTTCTCAAAATCTGCCTGGCTGCGTATATCAATGACAATTCCATTCGGATGCCCACTCAAAAGCTCTTTCACTGTGATTTGCCGCATTCTCTGTATCCACCTGTTTTCGTTTGGTCAATACTCTTTCCCCGCCAGGATTTCCTTATAGTCCTTCAGGTTCTTCGCCAGCAGTGTCGGCGTATCCAGATGATACGGACACCTGGCTTTACACTGATTGCAGTGCAGACACTCTTCGATCTTCATCATCTTTGCCTGCATTTCCGGTGTAAGCTGTGCGGCGGACGGCGCGCGTCGAATCATCAGCGACATCCGGGCGCAGTTATTAATCTCAATACCGGCCGGGCATGGCATACAATAGCCGCATCCGCGGCAGAATTCGCCCATCAGCTCCGTGCGGTCTTTCGCAATCAGGGCACGGATCTCATCGGTCATCACCGGTGGACAGACAATATAGGAAAGGAATTCCTCCAGCTCACTCATCCGCTGAACGCCCCAGATGGGAAGCACGTTGTCAAATTGCGCTTCAAACGCATAGGCCGCGGCAGAATTCGTGATCAGTCCGCCGGAGAGGGCCTTCATCGCGATGAATCCCATATCCGCCTTCTTGCAGTCAGCGACCAGTTTCTCATCGTCCTCTGTCGCCAGATAGCAGAATGGGAACTGCAGCGTCTCATACAGACCGGATTCAATCGCTTCATTTGCCACCTTCAGACGATGGTTCGTGATCCCGATATGTAAAATCTTACCCTGCTTTTTCGCTTCCAGCATACATTCATATACGCCGCTCTCATCGCCCGGCTTCGGGCAGAACGATGGATTATGGAACTGATAAATGTCCAGATGATCCGTCTTCAGGTTCGTCAGCGTCGTCTCCAGGTCTTTCCAGAAATCCTCCGGCTTCACAGCAGCTGTCTTCGATGCGAGGTATATATGATTCCTGACATCCGAAAGCGCCAGACCAAGCTTATGTTCGCTGTCCGTGTAAAATCGGGCGGTATCAAAAAAGGTAAATCCTTTTTCATACGCGGTGCGGAGGATTTTCACTGCTTCCTCATCGCTGACACGCTGGATTGGAAGTGCCCCAAATCCGTTCTTATTCGTTACAATTTCCGTTTTTCCAAGTCTGACCGTATCCATTCGTATTCTCCTCATATATGCAATTTGATTCCCGCGAAGCGATTTTCCATTGCGCGGCTTTCCTTATTTGCATTATACTACATAGCCATACGCATGTCAATAAGTTTCTTACTATTTTAGTTAATTGTTTCACGTGAAACATTCATCACTTTATATATTTAAATTTAAAACCTTCGTTCCATATCGGTTCTTCTGCGATTCATCTTCACCTGATCAGAATCGTCGATACGAATTTTCCAAATTTTTCTTATATATTCTACAAAAAAGCTGGTAATTTTCACTCAATTTCTGTATAATTAATGCAAAAATATTCTGCGTCGAAATCCGATGCAGTACGCGGGAGGAATCATTTATGGCATTGAAGCTAACAAAGGATTTTAGCGGCGTAATTTTTGCGCCCAGAAAAAGTGAAATCAAACCCGGCGGCGGCGTTCTCTACCCGAGAGTCATTGAGCTGCACCATGCCGGTGAGGAGAATGGCACCCTGCTGGCCGCTTTTGAGTATTATGCGGACAGAGAGCCGGCCGTGATACCGATTTACAAAAGTACGGATGGCGGTAAGACCTGGGAAAAGCTAAGTGAAGTGGAGGATACCAAAAACGGATGGGGGATGCGGTTCCATCCGGTGCTGTTTGAACTTCCGCAGCCGTGCGGAGAGCTTCCGGCAGGCACTCTGCTTTTCGCGGGGAATTCCATCCCGATGCAGGCGTTCGAACCCGACAACCCGCCTGATTTTGTCGGCACAGAGCTTCAGCTCTACTTTAGCCGCGATCACGGCAAGACCTGGGAATACCGCTCTACCTTCGCGTACGGCGGTGTGCCGGTCGAATACAACTGGGACTGTCTGGGCCCGGTCTGGGAGCCGTTCCTCTATCTGAATGCGGATGGGGAACTCACAGCCGTCTACTCCGATGAAAAGTATCATACGGATCATATTCTGAACCAGTGTCTCGCCGTGATTTCTTCTGCCGATGGCGGAAAGACCTGGGGAGAGCCGCGTCTGGTCGTAGCGATTCCGGATGGGAACCGTCGGCCCGGTATGGCGATTGTCACAAAGCTTCCGAACGGCAAATATTTTATGTGTTATGAGATTGTCAATGACCCCGATCAGGGCATTTATTTTAAGATTTCTGATGATGGGATGGATTTCGGTGATCCGGCGCTCTACGGAACAAGAGCCGAGACCGCGGATGGCAAATTTGTCGGCAGTATGCCCTATTGCACCTGGACGAAGAACGGCGGTCCGAATGGGACGATCATCCTGAGCGGAAAACGCGACAGCGAGTGGCTTGGACTTCGGGATCCGGGTAAATTCCTTGTCAATTACAATCTCGGCGAGGGACCGTGGGAGCAGGTCAATATGCTTGTCTCTTATGATTCCCGCATTCATCAGGCCGGCTGGAGCATGGGTATGGCCGTCATCGAGAATGATACAAAGCTGATCCAGCTGGCGCCCACTCAGATGGATCCGGTGCTGATGCAGATTTCCTTTGGAATCGGAGATCTGGGAACCGAGAATTAGGCATATGATTTAAGCATTCGTTCTCTGATTGTCTGTTCTCTGCCGCCGCTTTTGGCGCTGCTAATTGAATCTGCCAAGCAGGTATTATGTAGTCAAACTTATAGAATAAAACGCGATGCGTAGAGAATAAAGATCAGCACCCCGATCAGAATCAATACGATTCCGACCGCATTTAATACAACAGAAAGCGTGCGTTCCCGCTCTGCTGTGATGACACGATATTGTTCTGGATCAGCAGGATCATAGCAAAGACGAACTTTCTGATAAAGATGATATGGACAGGGATAGGAATCCTCCCTGTCCACAATCTTTATCAGCTTCCCATTCGCATAGAATTCAAACACGGCAGCCTGACGATTGCGGAACCGTGACTCGGCATAGCGATCCCGTTCTACCGAAATAATATCCACAACTCTGGCCTCTGCATAACCCGGGTATGGTCTCCGGGTGGCTGCATACAATTTCATAACCACCCCGGCAATGCACGCGATCAGTCCGAGTATAATAAATACAACGCCTTTTATCCACAAGTCACTTGTCACCAAAATACTCCTTCCCGGACTGTATATCCTGCGTCATTTGTGCTTTTAAGTCTTCCACCGAAGCAAATTTCTGCTCCGGGCGGCGGAAATGCCGGAGCAGAACCGTCACATCCGCACCATACAGATCTTCATGAATCCCATACAGATAAGTCTCGACTCCGAGAAACGTGCCTTCTACCGTCGGCTTATATCCGATATTCGTAATCCCATGGCAGAGGGCGGTTCCCGTATCCGTAAATTGTCTATCAGAGGACATGTTCACCTCCGCATTGATCTCATCAGTACATCTGTCCATCGTTTGTCCCGGTGATCCGGGAAACTGATTGATTTCATCGCTATACACTGCGTTTATGGTATCCACAGCATTCTTCATCCTGGATGCCTCATCCCGTGCCAGAATCACATCACTGTAATACACGCCCGGCGGGGGCAGCAGCTTGTAGCCGTCCGGACGGATGTTGATTGTCGGCATTCCGATCTTCCGGCCAAGCTGGTGTCCATGCAAAACGGTACCCTCAACAGGAAACCAGTTCCCCATCAACGCGCGAACCAGCTCCATATCCGCACCGGATAGCGCCTCTCGAATATAGGTACTGCTAATCTCGCGACCGTCATAGCATTCCTTTTCCATTACAAGAAGTGTATAATTATATTTTTTCTGCATTTTTTTCAGGAAGTCCACATCGCCTTTTCTCTGAAAACCAAACCGAAAATCTGTGCCGACTACAACATATTTTGCATGCAGTTGCCGGCACAAAACATCTGCGATAAAGGCCTCCGGCTCCATGCCGAGAATATCCGGAACAAAGGGACAGCGGATCATGCAGTCCATTCCGTATCGCTCCAGAATGTGTCTTTTTTCCTCCGGCGTAAACAATGCGGTCCTGTCATCCGGCGCAATCGAAAACACGATTCCCCAATACCCCATCGACTGCAGACGCCGAATCTCATTCAGCAGCTTCTGATGGCCCCGGTGCAGCCCGTCAAATTTGCCGAGCGTCACAGCGGAAAACCGCTGATCAGAGAACATGTGCTCACATGATCGGATTGCACTATTAAAATCGGTCGTATTCTGTATATAAATCATTCGCCCTCAGACGATCCTTTCCTGAATATGATGATATAAGGGACAAAAGGTCAGAAATGGAACGCTTGCGTTCCGATTCATACCCTTTTGTCGCTCGAATTATATGGTGTAATCTTTCTGCATAGTTCCGGCCAAATCAAAAAGAAAATCTTTCTTAAAAATGATGAACCGCCAGCTGTATAAAACGACAGCGACTGCAAGCCTGTAAACAACGGTTGTCTCACGGCAAAAACATTTTTACCGGGCGCCAGCAGCTTTTATCCTTGCGGTAACCATAAATGGCCAGAAACTCTCCATTCTCCGTATAGATACGTACCTCGTTTCCATCGATGCCCTTCATGGAAGCGGCGGAAAAGGAACGCTCCGGCTCCTGCGCCTGAAATCGATTCTTACTATAGTCCGCACAGCTTCGCACCATGCCATGGGACAAAGGGTTTCCATTGCGCACCAACCGCTCCGCATCCGGAGTCAGCACCAGCCATTCCAGATTATGAAACACCGAATCAATCGGATATAGAACCTCATCCAGCCGGTTTTCATCGCGAAGCCCTTCCACCTCCGAAAGCTTCCGGCTATCTTCTATCGAAAACGGTCCGACCTGCGTGCGAACCAATTCCTTCATACATCCGCCGCAGCCAAGCTTTTCTCCGATATCATTACAAAGCGTACGAATGTACGTACCCTTTGAGCAGCGCACCGTCATTGTAATCTCCGGATAGCCCGGAGCCTGTTTACCACCGCAGTCAATGCGTTCCACGCGAATCTCCGGGATGGTGATCGTCCTCGGGCGGCGTTCCTCCTCAATCCCCTGTCGGGCCAGCTCATAAAGCTTTTTCCCATTTACCTTCAGTGCCGAATACATCGGCGGAATCTGCTGCTGCTCTCCGACGAAGCTCTCAATACAGTGCCGAATTCCCTCCTCTGTCAGCCTCAGCACAGACTCATCCGAGCCGGAGGAATCAGAGGCAGAAGCACAGAAAACCGGGCACTCTCTCAAAACAGTCCCGGTCATATCCTGTGTATCCGTCGTCCGTCCTAAAAGAAGAACTGTCCGATACTCCTTATCCCAATCCGTCAGCAGCTCACACACCTTTGTAGCTCTTCCGAGACAGACCGGAAGCACGCCCTCCGCATCCGGATCCAGCGTCCCCGTATGCCCGATCTTCCGCTGCCGTAAAATCCCCCGCAGCTTCGCTACTACGTCATGTGACGTAAATCCTTTTTCTTTATAGATATTTATGATCCCATCCATGTGAAAATTCCTCAGCCGTCCTGCATAGCATTCGCTGCATTTCACTTCATTTTAATTATGCCGGATAATTTTATCCGCAATTTCCTCAGAATACAACCAGTAACCAATACAGCACAGCGTGCCAGGACGATAGGGTCAGATTTCTCCCAGTGCCTTAAACTGCTCCTCCATATGCAGCGTGATATTGTTCACAACATCATGAATGCTTCCCTGCATGGTGCATCCTGCAGCACGCACATGTCCGCCGCCGCCAAAATAGCTGGCGATAGCACTGACATCAAGAAGATTCTTGGAGCGCAGGCTTACCTTGAACTCATTCGGAGCAGTCTCATACATGAAAATCGCCGCCTCCGTACCCGAGGTCTGCAACAGGTTTTCCACAATCCCTTCCATGTCAGAGAAGGTCACATTGTAAAATTTCATTTCCTTTGCCTTGATCGCGCTGAAAATAATTTTACCATCCATCAGCAGCATGCTTTCCAACAGCGCACGGCCAAGAATCTGCTTCTGGTAATACGTCTTATCATAAAAGGTCGCGCTCAGGATGGAAGGAAAATCAAAACCCCTGGAAATCAGCTTCGCTGCAATCTCCATGGTCTGCGGCGAGGTGCAGGAATACCGGAATACGCCAGTGTCATGGGCAATTCCCATATAAAGGGCTTCCGCAGCGTGAACCGGGATTTTTGTTTCATCCAGTATGGTGAAAATCAATTCACTCGTCGAACTGGCGTCCGGCACGATATAGTTTGCATCTGCATATCCTCCGTTGCTCACATGGTGGTCAACACACACCGTCCTTTTCGCCGTCTGACGATACTTCGCAGCCGGACCGAGGCGCTTTTCATCCGCGCAGTCCAGGCAGAAAAAGACATCATATTCAACATCCTCACTGTAATCCGTGCAGATTTCATCCACACCGAAGATGGAAGCGAACGCGACCGGGATTTCCTCCAGATAAATTTTTGCCTGAATATCCGGAAAATTTTCCTTCATATACAGATACAGGCCGAGACAGGATCCGATCGCATCCCCATCGGGACGAATATGTCCTGCCATCGCTGCCGTCTTAACCCCCTGTAGTTCCTGTGCAAGATTGATCATATCGAATCCTCTCCCTTCTGTGTGCATTTCCCGACCGGGACAGCTCAAATTTCCGGCTTTTCCGGCCGCATTCCGGCCGCCCGTTCGTCTGCCCCGATCACCTCGTCAATTCTCCGTATCATATCCACGCCATATTCAATGGACTGATCCAGAATAAACTCAATCTCCGGCGTGTTACGAAGATTCACCCGCTGGGCGAGCTGGCGCCGGATATAGCCAACAGCGCTGTTTAATCCGGTAAGTGTATCCTCCGCCGCCTGTGCATCTCCCAAAACGGAAATCCATGCCTTACAGGTCTTCAGATCTGGCGCGACCTCCACGGATACGACCGATGTCATCGGCGCGATCCGCGGGTCTTTGATTTCCATCTGGATGATCGTTGACAGCTCCTTCAATACCTCCCCATTGATTCGGGTATTTTTGATACTGTTTTTTCTCATCTCGGAACCTCTACCATGATATAAGCTTCTACCTTATCTTCTTCTTTAATTTCATTGAACTTCTCAAATACAAAACCGCACTCGTAGCCGGCCTTTACCTCTTTCACATCATCCTTGAAACGCTTCAGGGATGCCAGTGCGCCATCATAAATCTGCGTGTCGTCTCTCGTGATGCGGACCTTGCAGCCTCTCTGGAAGACGCCGTCAAGCACATAGGAACCGGCAATTGTGCCGACGCCCGAAGCGCGGAAAAGCTGACGGATCTCTGCGTGGCCGATAACCTTTTCCTCGAAAATCGGGTCGAGCATTCCCTTCATAGCCGCTTCCACATCGGCAATCGCATCGTAAATAACACGATACAGGCGGATATCTACATTTTCCCGCTCAGCGGTCGCTTTCGCCATTGCGTCCGGACGGATATTGAATCCGATAATGATCGCATTGGACGCGGAAGCCAGAATCACATCGGATTCGTTGATCGCGCCAACGCCGCTGTGAATGACCTTGACCACAACTTCCTCATTCGAAAGCTTCAGAAGACTCTGCTTTACTGCCTCGACAGAGCCCTGTACATCCGCCTTGACGATCAGATCGAGCTCTTTGAGCTTGCCGGCCTGAATCTGTGAGTACAGATCATCCAGAGACATTCTCAGCTTCGTATCCTCAATCAGGCGCTCCCTGCCCTCACTGATGAAGGTTTCGGCAAAGCTGCGCGCTTCCTTCTCATTGTCCATGCTGATAAAGATTTCACCGGCATTCGGAACATCGGACAGACCGAGAATCTCTACCGGAGTAGACGGTCCGGCCTCTTTGACACGACGGCCCTTATCGTCCATCATCGCCCGTACCTTGCCATGGCAGGAACCGGCTGCGATTGGATCTCCGACATGGAGCGTACCCTTCTGAACCAGAACGGTCGCCACAGGTCCCTTGCCCTTATCCAGCTCTGCCTCGATGACCAGACCGCGCGCTTTGCGGTTCGGGTTTGCTTTCAGTTCCAGAACTTCTGCGGTCAGCAGTATCATTTCAAGCAGGTTGTCAATGCCTTCGTGCGTATGCGCGGATACCGGAACCATCACGGTGCTGCCGCCCCAGTCCTCCGGAATCAGCTCATATTCAGAGAGTTCCTGTTTTACGCGCTCAATATTCGCACTTGGCTTATCAATTTTATTGATTGCAACAATAATTTCAATTCCCGCCGCCTTTGCATGGTTGATGGCCTCGACGGTCTGCGGCATAACGCCATCATCCGCAGCGACTACAAGAATCGCGATATCGGTAGCATTCGCACCGCGCATACGCATTGCGGTAAATGCCTCATGGCCCGGCGTATCCAAAAACGTAATCTTCTGCCCGTTGATCGATACGACATACGCACCGATGTGCTGCGTGATTCCGCCGGCCTCTTTATCAATCACATGAGTATGGCGGATCGTGTCCAGCAGAGAGGTCTTGCCATGATCGACATGACCCATGACGCAGACAACCGGCGGACGTGCGATCATCACGTCTTCCGACTCCTCTTCCTCCTTGAGCAGCTCGGCAATGACATCTACCTTTTCTTCTTTTTCACAGATACAGTTGAATTCCAGCGCAATCTCTTCCGCCTTGTCAAAGTCCACTTCCTGATTGACGGTAACCATCTGTCCCTGCAAAAACAGCTTTTTCACAATCGCAGACGCCTGCACTTTCATTGCTTCTGCAAGCTCGGAAATCGTCATCTTATCCGGAAGCGTAATGGTGCGGATGGTCTCTGCCGGCTTTGGTGCCGGCTGCGGAGCCGGTTTTACCGGCTGGCCCTTGCGTGCGGTATTCTTCTGGTTATTTCTCTGATTGTTCTTCTGGCCCGGGCGAACATTCTTTTCCATCCGGTCAAGCTTTTCACCTTTATTGGAACGATTCCGGTCGCCGCGCTCGGTCCGTTTCCGGCTCTCTTTTTCAAGCGGCTTCGAGTCGGTCTGCGGCTTCGGAATGCTTAATCCTCCGCGGCCATCCTGATTCCGGTTATAGCCGCCCTGACCGCCGCGGCCGTCCGTATTCCGGCCATAGCTGCCCTGGCCGCTTCTGCCGTCCTGATTCCGGCTGTAGCCGCCCTGGCCGCCGCGGCCGTCTGAATTTCTGCCATAGCTGCCCTGGCCGCTTCTGCCGTCCTGATTCCGGCTGTAGCTGCCCTGGCCGCCTCTGCCATCCTGATTCCGGTTATAACCGCTCTGGCTGCCGCGTCCATCCTGACTGCCGCCAAAGCGCGACGTGTTTCTTCCGCTGTCTGTGCGGCGGCGATCGTCCTGTGAACGGTTGCCGGAAGCGGCATATCTGTCATTCCCGCTCTGGCTGCCGCGTCCGCCCTGGCTGCTGCGGCCATCCTGGCCACCGGAAGTACGTGTATTGCTTCTTCCATTATCCGTGCGGCGGCGATCGTCCTGTGAGCGATTGCCAGATGCTCTTCCTTCCGGGTTCCGGCGGGCGCCTGACTGGCCACTCCGACCGCCAGTGCTCTGGGCTTCACGGCTGCCTGACGCATCCTGCGGGCTGCGCGAACCAGAGTTCGCTGTTTTTACGGCTCCCTGCGTTCTTCCATCAGAAGGGGTATCAGCCGCTGTACCGGATGGAGCACCCTGCGGCTTTCCATTGGCTGCTGTATCCGGAGTCGTACTCTTTGGCTTTGCAACCGCTGCCACATCACCTGACATATTCTGCTGCTTAGCGGTGGCTGTCGCTTCCGCTGCGGCACCCTGAGGCTTTGCAGCTGCGGGCATTTCATTTTTCATAGTCTGCGGCTTAACCGGAGCCGCAGCACCCGCCGTACCCTGCGTTCTCATCTGGGCTGCAGTTCCCTGCGGCTGACTCCCGGCAGGTGTACTCTGTGTTGTATTCGGTCTACTCCCGGCCTGTGTGCCGGCAGCATTCTGGGGTTTGCTTCCTGCAGCGGAAGCGCCGGCCGGCCTTGCCCCGGCAGGTCTTGTTCCAGCTGGAGCACGCATTACGGTGCCATCCTGTGTCCTTACTCCGGAAGCAGCCTTCTGGGGTCTGCTTCCTGCCTGCCCCTGCGGTTTCGGACGGCCTCCCGGCTTTACCATCCCGGTCTTACTATTCTGAGGACGGAATACCTGAATGATATTTTTTTTCTTCTTCGGGGCAGAAGCAGCTTTTCCGACCGGCTTTTCTGCCGGTTTTTCCACCGCATTCTTTTCTGTTATCTTTACTGCCTCCGAATCATGATTGTTTTGCATACGCTCATCCTCCTTCATCTTCGCCTGACGGTTACCCGATCCAGCCCTTTCCTTTATGGTATTTTTTCTTTCCATATTCAATGATCGCGTCTTTCCTCTATCTTTTTTACAATCGCTCCTGCCAGGCCATCATCCAGCACAGCCAGTACGGCCTTGAATTCACTGCCGGACGCGGCGCCAAGCTCTTCACGGGTCCCGTACAGATACGACGGAATCCTGTAAAAGGAACACATATTCTGAAACTTTTTTCTCGTATTTCCGGAAGCCTCCCTGGAAATAATCACAAGACTGGCGTTTCCGGATTTTACTGCAGTCTCCGTCTGAAACTCGCCAGACGCTACCTTGTCAGCTTTTTTTGCGATACCTACAAGGGAAAGCACGCTATCTCTCTTCAATCGATTCAATCTCCTTTTTCAGGCTTTCATAGGTTTCTTCCGGAATCTTTACCTTCAGAGACCGCTCCAGTCCTTTGTTTTTCCGGGCTTTCTCAAAGCATTCCATGCTGCGGCACAGATACGCGCCGCGCCCGTTTTTTCTTCCGGTCTCATCCATTAAAATCTCGCCCTCCGGTGTGCGCAGAATACGGAGCATCTCCTTTTTTCCCTTCATCTCCAGACATCCCGTACATTTGCGCAGCGGAACCTTTTTATTCTGACCTGCCATATTATTCCCCGCTTATATCCGAATCCTCTCCTTCGTTGGTATACCCGGTGTCATCCACGGATGGCTGTTCCGGCCCGGCCTCTCCATACTCCAGATTCTCCGCATAGAATCCGTCATTGTACGCATCGCTCTCCGGGTAGGAGCCGTCACCATATTCACCGCTTTCTGCGTAGGAGCCGTCCTCATACCCGATGCCCTCTGTGTCAGGCTGACCGCCGCCATATTCACCATCTTCTGCATATTCGTCTTCGTAATAGCCTTCTTCGTCGTAATAGTCGTCCTCGTAATAATCCTCCTCGTATTCCAGAAGGTCTCCGGACTCCCTGGCCTGTGTCTCGTTCTTGATGTCGATTTTGAATCCGGTCAGTCTGGCAGCAAGTCTGGCGTTCTGTCCTTCCTTGCCGATTGCCAGAGAGAGCTGATAATCCGGTACAACTACCTTGGCGACCTTATCATCCGGGTCGGCCAGTACCGTAATCACCTTCGCCGGGCTCAGCGCATTCTCAATCAGAAGCGCCGGATTCTCATCCCAGTTGATAATGTCGATCTTTTCACCGTGAAGCTCGTCAACGACCGCATTCACACGGGAACCATTTACGCCGACGCAGGCGCCTACCGGATCCACATCCGGATTGTTCGACCAGACGGCAATCTTCGTGCGGCTCCCCGCCTCTCTGGCGATGCTTTTGATCTCCACAGTACCGTCATGAACCTCTGTCACTTCTTCTTCAAACAGCCGCTTTACCAGCTCCGGATGTGTCCTTGATACCTGAATCCTCGGACCCTTCGGCGTATCCTTTACCTCCAGGACATAGACTTTGATGCGCTGATTCGGGCGGTAGGATTCCCCGCGAATCTGCTCCTCAGCGGCAAGTGTCGCGTCTACCTTGCCAAGGTTGATGCTGATATTCCGGCCAAAGTTGCGCTGCACAATACCGGTGACAATGTCATGCTCCTTCTCATAATATTCATTATAGAGAACCTTGCGTTCCTCTTCACGGATCTTCTGAAGAATCACATTCTTTGCATTCTGTGTCGCAATGCGGCCAAATTCTTTGGATTTGATCTCCACACGCACAATATCCCCAAGCTCGTAGCGGGAATCCATCATCCTTGCCTTTGTCAGACTGATCTCGGCCAGCTCGTCTTCGACATTCTCGACTACGGTCTTCTCCGCATAAACCTCATATTCACAGGTATCCGGGTCAATATTGACTACGACACAGTCAGCTTCTGTCTTCCAGTTATTTTTGCATGCCTGAATCAGAGACTGCTTAATTGCGTCCAGCAGCGTCTCCTTGCTGATGTTTTTCTCTTTTTCAAGAATCGTGAGTGCTTCTAACAACTCGTTGTTCATATCGTTTCTTCCTCCCTGTCAGAAATCAAATGCCAGACGTATCAGCGCGATGTCTGTCCGTGTGAAGTGTACGGTCTCATTATGATCCGTTTCGATGGTAACGGTATCTTTATCATATTCTTTTAAGGTACCGGTAAATTCCTTTTGGCGGTTCACAGCCCGAAATGTACGAATCTCTACCTTTTTGCCCAGACTTCGCTCAAAATCCCGTTCCTTTTTCAGCTGCCTGCCAAGCCCAGGAGAGCTTACCTCCAGAATATACGCATCCTCAATAAAGTCTTCCGAATCCAGTAAATCACTAAGCTCCCGACTGATCAGCTCACAGTCATCAATCGTAATCCCGCCCGGCTTGTCAATATAGGCTCGGAGGTACCAACTCCCGCCTTCTTTCACGTATTCCACGTCCACCAGTTCGAACTGGTTCCGTTCCATCAGCGGAATCAGCAGGGCCTCCGTTTTCTGTTCGTATGTTTCTCGCTTACTCATGTGCACCCCCACAAATAAGAGTGGACCGCTCGGTCCACTCTTTATCAGTAACTGTTATTTAATTCCAAGCTATGATAGCACTACTTTTCACTAAATGCAAGCACTTTTCCTGATACTTTCCCATTTTTTTGCTCATTAAAGGCCTGATATCTCCGGCTTTAGCCGCAATACACCCTGCACGGCTCTGCGCATATAAAAAAAAGCCCCTGAAAGGCTTTTTTTAAGCGGATAACGAGAATCGAACTCGCCTCCCCAGCTTGGGAAGCTGGTGTTCTACCGATGAACTATATCCGCATGGATATCTGTTCAAAACCGAATTCCACAGTCAGGTGACCCCTGACTGCGGAGATATTATATAACAGATTTCAAAAATTGGCAAGGGGAATTTTTAAAAAAATCAGAGCAGAAAACGCATCGTTACTATTCACGGGGTGGGGATGAAGTTTAAGAACTATTGTGGTTTGTTGT
>JAJQHZ010000058.1 GCA_021199475.1 Lachnospiraceae bacterium | reverse complement strand
ACGACAACGCAGATCGGACGCGTCCGGCATCCATTACGGTGAACCTGCTGGCGAACGGCGTGGAAGTGGATGAGACGACCGTGACAGCGGCTGCGGATGGCACCTGGAGCTTCGAGTTTACGGGTCTTCCGAAGTACGATGATGACGACAAGCTGATCACGTACACGGTGACGGAGGATGCGGTCGACGGCTATGAGGCGGTTTACACGAAGACGGCTGATGGCTATGACATTACCAATACGTACACGGCAACAACGTCGATTTCGGGTACGAAGACCTGGGCGGACAATGACAATGCAGGCAGCAAGCGTCCGGCGAGCATTACGGTGAACCTGCTGGCGAATGGCGTGAAGGTCGACAGCCAGACGGTGATGGCGGCTGCGGATGGTACCTGGAGCTATGCGTTTACCGGACTGGATAAGTACGATGCGGATAACAAGCTGATTGCTTATACGGTAACGGAGGATGAGGTTGCGGGATACATCAGCGCAGTGAGCGAGGCGGCTGCAAATGCGGACGGCACGGGCTATACGTCGAATCTGACGAACACGATCACTTCGGTGAAGATCCGCAAGGTGGATGTGACGACGGGCGAGGAGCTTCCGGGCGCGACGATCCGGATCGTGGATGAGAATGGCACGGTGATCGATGAGTGGGTTTCCACGACGGAGGATCATGAGGTGACCGGACTGGTGCCGGGCAAGACCTACACGCTGATTGAGACCGTGGCACCGACCGGCTATGACATTACGACAAACACGACGTTTACGCTGGCATCCGACGGAACGGTGGATACGACGAAGACGACGACGACCACGAAGGATGGTGTGCTGCTGGTGGAGGATTCGATGACCGTCAGCAAGACCGCATCGATTTCGGTAACGAAGGACCTGCAGCTGAGCAACGGCGATGTGCTGATCGCGAACAGCGCGACCTTCTACGTAGGCCTCTATGTGGACGCGGCATGCACGAACCTGTACGCGAGCAAGGCGATCACGATCACGAACGCCTCCTCCGGAACGGTGACCTTTGACAACCTGCAGATTGGCAGAACCTATTACATCGCAGAGTGCGATTCGACCGGCGCGGCGCTTGCATCGGGCATCGGCACCATGGCGGACGGCACGACCTACGCGGCAGACTTTGGTGACGGAGCAACGACCGCAATGACGACAGTGACCGACGGCAGCGAGACGGAGATTTCGTTCACGAACGTATTCTACACCTTACCGGACGGCTTCATGAAGGAAGGTATCCTGACCATCACGAAGAAGCTGCTGGATGCGAACGGCGATGCGTTAGAGAGCAGCGAAGTATTCTACGCGGGAATCTTCAGTGATTCTTCTTACACGACACTGGCGACGAATGTAGACCAGAACATCGTGACACTGGATCTGGCGGGCGGTTCCACCGCAAGCGTGGAGGTAAAGGTGAACGTTGAGACCGGCGGGACCACGCTGTATGTGACCGAGGTCGATGCGGACGGCAATCCGGTCGCGGATGCGGCGGACTTCCTCTATGAGGTGACCGTAGACGAGACCAAGGTGACGATGGACGAGAATACCACCACCGCGAAGGTGACCATCACGAACCAGGAGATTGAGGAAGTCGAGGAAGAGTCCGAGGAAGAAGAAACCGATACCGAAGCAGAAGCGGTACAGACCGGCGACGAAACACCGCTGGCAGGGTACATGACCCTGATGCTTCTGGCACTGGCGGTACTGATTGCAGAGGGTTTCCGCAGGAAGAAAAGGATGAACCGGTGAAAAAGTCAGCCATGCAGGAAAATCATGCAGCGAAAATAGCATCGCAATCACGGACGGGATGTGGGAAAAGCTGACGAGTGGAGGGCGAAACCGGACAGAGCAGTATGTCAAAAAAGGGATGGCGCATGTGATATGCGCCATCCCTTTTGTTTAAAGAACATAAAGAAATCAGCTTATTTCGGGCATTCGTCTTCAGACTGAATTTGACGCACACAATCCTCCGATATATTCAAAAGCTCCGCCATTTCTGACACGGTGTGCCCCATCGGCGTCCAGTTGTGTACCAATTGCCAGACCTTTTTGTATTCCCCTCTGCTCATTCCCTCAGCGATACCCTGTGCCTTGCCCTCGGCGATGCCCTGCTTGCGCGCGTAGTTCATGCCTGCGTTGTAGTCCCGGATTGCTTTTTCACGGGCTTCGTACTCCAGACGCTTCTTCTCATCGGCACTCAATTCGAAAAGAGTCTGACAGGCTTCATTGATATATTCGTTCTGAGTATCATTTGCCATAGTCTGAAAATCCTCCGCTTTCTTCCCACTGAAGAAGCGCATCCAGCTGATGACATTGTCGTCTTCCGGCAGTTCCTTTGGCAGCTTCTTTAATTCCAGAATCTGGATCTCCAGCAGATCACTGTAAAGAGCATTTGTCTTGTTATCGCGCAGGGAAATGGTACGATAACACTCCTCGTCGTCCGGAAAATGCTTAAAATTCAGGATGCTGACGTGAATGCACTTTTTCAGCTTATCGTAGTCCTCTCCCTTTTTCAGCTGATCCGCATACATCTTACATAAATAAAAGAGAATACGGTTCTGCCAGGCATCGAAAAGTGCGACCTGCATTTCCATGTCAATCAGCGTTCCGTCCTCGAGCTTTACGAGCACATCGAGAATGCCGAGCTTGCCGTCTTCGGTGTCTGGGGAAAGAATCGTGGGCAGAAGAGTGGTCCCTTCGATTGTTTTTGGATCCACCTTTAGCAATGCCGCGACGAAGCCCTGCCGGATCTTTGGGTTCTGCATCAGCTCTTTGAAACAGTAGTCTACAGTGGGGAGCATGATATAATTGTCGTCTGTCTGTGTCATTAGAAATCTCCTTTACTATATCATTTTTTTCAGGGTTTTGGTAGTGTCTGTGCAGAAAAGATTTTGTGAAAATCATCTGGCCGAAAATGATCTGCGAAAAATCATCTGAAAAAGAATTTGTCCGCAAGAAAACCTTCCACGCGAAAATCATTCTGCGGTCACACGTCACATCCGGAGCGAGCATACGCTATAGGCGACGGTATAGGCATGACGTGTAACATGCAACCGTTCACGATGCATAAAGCACACTTGAAAGTGTAATTAATATAACACAAACGAAATAAAATACAATTAAGATATTATTAAAAATTTCGAAGAACAATCGAAAAATGAAATATATTTCATAAAATATATAAGTGTACAACCTTTGACACGCACTCTCGATTTGCCCAGGTAACTGAAAAGATAAAAACACAGGTTGGGTAAACCGCCCCCTTTTTACTGTAGAGGAATCAGATGGACGAGGATGATACCATCAAAATAATGACGAAACCATCTCATTTGTGCAGAAATGCAGATGTTCAGAATGATCATCCGGCTTTCGATTCTTAGAAAAACAGCGGATGAGAAAAAAACTAAGGATGAGAGGCAGTAGAACATTTCCAATTGTACTGATGTATTCATTGTGTTTTTTGTGAATATCGTCTATAATCACAACCGAAATTTGTTTTTCAGTCATATTTTTATCCGGGTCAGGTATCTGAGAGTGAATTCTGAAGCTGTTTGGAATTGACCGGTTACGGAGTGTCCGCGTGAGGAGATTATTATGATTTTATACGAAGATAAAGAGATGATTGTCTGTCACAAGCGTGCCGGGATGCCGGTGCAGAGTGCGTCGGTGCGGCAGAAGGATATGGTCAGTGTTTTGCGGAATCATCTGGGCGGCGGGGATGTATATGTGGTGCATCGCCTGGACCAGCCGGTGGAGGGTGTTGTTGTTTTTGCGAAAACGAAGGCCGCGGCGGCTGATCTGAGTCGGCAGATTGCGAACGGCAGTATGAGGAAGTTGTATCAGGCGGTGGTAGAGCTGCCGGAGGATGCCCAGATTCCGCTTTCTCTGAATGAATGGCATCCGTTGGTGGATTATCTGGTGAAGGATGGGCGGACGAATCGCTCGTTTGTATCGGAGGCGGGGAGGCCGGGGACGAAGCGGGCCGAGCTGCGGTATCGGATTCTGAAGTGGTGGGCTAAAACGCAGCCGAAGTGTCAGGAGGAGCAGCCAACGGAATTACAGCCGAAGTGTCAGGAGGAACAGCCAACGAAATTACAGCCGAAGTGTCAGGAGGAACAGCCAGCAGGAGTGGAATTGAGGTTCCACGAGGGGAATTCGGAAGAGGGCCAGAAGATAAAGGGGAACGACGACAAGAAGACAGAGGCGGAATCTGAGAGCAGGCTTGCGCTGGTGGAGATTGAGCTGATGACCGGCCGCCATCATCAGATTCGGGTACAGATGGCGCATGCGGGGCTTCCTCTGGCAGGCGACCGGAAGTACAATCCCAGGTATGCGGAACACGCGGGGAGTATGAGGATCAATAATGCTGAGAATGTGATCGATACGGGGAATACGAAGAATACAGGAAATAAGGCGAATATAGCGAATACGAGATGTGCGGAGGGTTTGCAGAATGGGTATGGAGATGTGCTGGCGCTTTGTGCGGTGTCGCTTACGTTTCGGCATCCGTCGACGAAAAAACGGGTGACGTTTGAGGTGGAGCCGTGCTTCACTCTGGACGGTCGATCATGAGGATCACCTGCGGGAGATGGCCCGTCTGGGTGTGAATGCGGTCATCATGAATGATCCGGACCGCGCCCGCAATGTAATGGAAGAGGTGTTTTCACCGTTCTGTCCGCTATAGATTAGATGCCAGACTGCGACGGGTGTGTGCTTGAGTCTTTTGGATGGTATAAAAATTTGATGGTATAAAAATCGGTTTTCTGGTGCATACTACCCGCAGAGTCTCAAAATGGATTTTGAGACATCTTGAAACAGATCGGCTGTAATCTCATTTGTTTGATACAGTGGGGGTGTGGTATGTCGGAAACGGGAAAGCTGTTGCGTTTAACGGGGATAGCCCTGGCGGTGTATCTGGTGTTCCGGTACATTTTGCCATACGGCTTCCCCTTTTTGATTGCGGCCGTTATGGTGCGCCTGTTGAATCCGGTGACGGAGCGGATCTGCAGACATCTGGTGTGGAAAAAGGAAGCAGTGGTGTCAGTTCTTCTGATGGTGCTGCTGGCGGTCTGCTGTTTTGTGATTTATGTATTTTACGGACTGCTGATGAGTCAGATCCGGCGGATTGCGCTGCATTTTGATGATTACTATGCGTGCGTATGCGGGATGATCGACCGCTGCTGTCTGATGGCGCAGAATAATTTCGGGCTTGATGTGGAAGCGGTGGAGGAGTTTATTTATTCGGAGATTGAGTCGGCGACGGACCAGATTCGGGTCTATCTCGTGCCGGGAGTGGTCAATTATTCGGTCAAATATCTGAAAAAGCTGGCGAATGCGGGTCTGTTTGTGCTGATGTTGTTTGTGTCGATCGTGCTGCTGATCAAGGACTATGATGCGATTCGGGAGAGGCTGGGCAGATATGAGCTGTTCCGGCATTTTCACAATATTACGGAACGGATGTGGAAGCAGGGCGGGATGTATCTGAAGGCGCAGGCGATGATCATCGGCGTGGTGATGGTGCTGTGCACGGTGGGGCTGTGGCTGCTGGGCAACCCGTATTTTCTGCTGCTTGGAATCGGGATCGGGCTGATGGATGCGCTGCCTTTTATCGGGACGGGCACGGTGCTCGCGCCGATGGCGGCGGTGTATGTGTTTCAGGGAAACTACCGGCTGGCGCTCGGCCACCTGGGACTGTTTCTGGTGACCTATGTGGTGCGGGAATTTCTGGAGCCAAGGCTGATCGGGCAAAAGCTGGGCATCTGGCCGATCGGGATGGTGATCGTGGTCTATGCGGGGCTGTACCTGTTTGGAACCGCGGGCGTCGTGCTCGGGCCGGTCGCACTGCTGCTGATCATGGAGATATGGAGGGAATTCTGAGCCCATTCTGAAAATATATCGATATATTGATATTCTGGCACTGAGTCCGGCGTATGCAGATGTGCCTGTTATTCAGGCCCTGAGTCCGTCGTGTGCAGATGTGCCTGATATTCAGGCACCGAGTCCGTCGTGTGCAGATATATCTGCTATTTCATTCTATTTAGTTTATTCGGCATCATTTGCGGATTTGTGCAATACTGCAGCGCGGTTTCTCTGGTGATTTTCCCCTGCCTGCAGAGCTCGGCCAGACTGCTGTCCATGGAGATCATACCGTCCTTTTCGAGGGAGGAGGAGTAGATGGTGCCATCAATCTGGTGGATTTTGTTGTCGCGGATCTGGTTGCTGATCGCGGTATTCATGGTCATGATTTCGAATGCGGGAACCAGGCTGCCGTCGGTGGCCGGTACGAGCTGCTGGGAGACGACCGCGCGCAGGACCATGGAAAGCTGCATGGCGATCTGATGCTGCTGCGAGGGTTCGAATACGTCGATGATACGGCTGATGGTATTGGCTGCGCCGATGGTGTGCAGGCTGGAGAGGACGAGATGGCCGGTCTCCGCTGCGGTCATGGCGGTCTGAATGGTATCGTGGTCACGCATTTCACCGAGCAGGATGACGTCCGGGCTCTGACGCAGGGAAGCGCGCAGCGCGGTCAGATAGTTGTCCGTATCAGTCGAAATTTCACGCTGGCTGACGATGCTCATCTTGTGTCGGTGCAGGAATTCAATCGGATCCTCCAGGGTGATGATATGGCCTGCCCGGGAGGAGTTAATGCGGTCCACCAGACAGGCGAGCGTGGTGGATTTCCCGTTGCCTGCGGGCCCGGTGACCAGAACGAGTCCCTTCGTCGCGTCAGCCAGGGAAAGAACCGCCGGAAGGATGCCGAGACTTTCCGGATCCGGCAGATCGAACGCGATAATCCGGATCACGGCAGCGAGCGAGCCGCGCTGCTTGTAGGTGCTGACGCGGAACCGGGAGAGTCCGGGCAAAGCAAAGGAAAAGTCGTCGTCACCGTCCGCGAGAAAATGGTCGATGGAACGGCTGCCGGACAGCTTGTAGATGTCGTTGATCAGAATCTCCGTGTCGGTCGGCATCAGGCGGTCGCCGATGCGGTGCAGGATGCCGTTCACTTTATAGGTAGCCGGAAGTCCTGCGACAATAAAGATGTCGGAGGCTCCCGCTTCTACTGCAGATGTAAGGAATGAAGTAAGATCGATTGCCATAAATCCTCCTGGGTGGGGTCAGACCCTCGGTAAAACAGTTCCATCTTTATCTCCTGAAAAAAAGTGCTCCCTGGGACACTTCGTTGAGAGGTGCGGGAGCTTCTGTTAGCCTTAGTATATGCAAATCTCAAAGAAATGTCAATCATATATGAAAAAGTTTACAAAATTTTAAAACTCTTATGACGGCCTTTTGGGTGGAGATTGTTAAACTGTCTTATTCTGTCTCGTCTTCGTTGATCCGGTAAAGGTTCTGGCTGGTGTCGGCCGACCACTCCTGTGTGGAGACTACCTTCTGGCTGGTGATCTGATAGAGAGTGTCTGTATCGGTTTCCGGCCAGGCGATGGCGAGCTCCATATGAAGATATTGTGTATCGGTTATGTCAATATCAAAGGAGAGCGTACCGGCCGCCCATGTGAGTCCGACGCCCTCGACCGTAATCTGCGCGCAAGTATCCAGGTACGCCTGTTCCGGGTCTTCGGAAGCTTCTGCTTCCTTCAGGCAGGCGGCGAGCTGCGTGTCGATCTCGGATAACATTTTATTTGCTGCGGTGACTGCCGTGTAGTATTCGGTTGTCCGTTCTGCTGATTTCTGACTCAGCTTGCTGTCGGCGGTCGCGCCGGAGAGGGAGAGCAACGAGAAGGTGATCAGGCAGAGGGAGAGAAAAATCAGCAGCATCAGAGACATTCCGGCGGTTTTTTTCATGAAAGTGCCTCCTCTCTCGTCAATGGCTGA
This sequence comes from Lachnospiraceae bacterium, assembly GCA_021199475.1. GTDB lineage: Bacteria > Bacillota > Clostridia > Lachnospirales > Lachnospiraceae > Choladousia. The sequence goes on along the minus strand of JAJQHZ010000058.1, from coordinate 15,965 downwards.
TGCAGCGTCACGGTCAGGTCATAAAGGTTTTCGCCCGTTCGATCGGTAAAGGAAATCTGCGCGGTCTGGTTGTTGTCCTCTTCGCTCAGGCTGACCGTCAAAGTGTAGAATGCCGCATCCGACCCGCAGACCGTTAAATCACTGTCGTAGCTGATCTCGTAGAGCTTTTCATAAATCGGTTCCTGGTCATTGGAGGTTTCAGAGGTTAAAACGGCCTCCGGAAAGGAATCCTCGAAGGATTCTCCGGCCTCGAGAACTTCCGCGATGGAAGCCGCAGTCGATTGCGCGTGGGCGAGCGCGTCCGCATTGCGCGTGATTTTGTGGGAGGCTGCGAATACGCGCAGGCAGACCGTGCCGATGATCAGAAAGAAAAACAGCACAATCAGGAATTCAATAAAAAACAAACGGGATTTCCCCGAATCCTGCTTCTTCACAGCAGCGCCTCCTTCATGTTCTATATTGAGATATCCACCGTATGGATTAGCTCGGTCATGGTTTCGCCTTCGGGGCTGACCGCGGTCACGCGGAGCAGGCTGCCGTCCTGTTCGATGGTAAAATCGGACAGCTCGACCAGCGCGGTGCCCATAGCAGCGGCCGGGGTCGTCTCTTCCCGGACATACAGCTCACAGAGTGAGCCGTCATAGTAGTAAATATAGGTACAGGTGGCAGTCTCCGCCTCTGCGCCGGAGCTTAGCTTCAGTGCAGGAAGACCCTCAACGGAGGAGAGGGAGACCTGCCCCTCAGAGTCGTACTGGCGCACCTTTTCCGCGACATAAGCGATCGAGGTGCGGGAGGTATAGTTCTCGTCCAGGCTGGAGATGCTGTTCTGGTAAACAAGCGCGCCGGTGCCTGCCAGCACGAGCGCAAAAATGGCGAATATGATTAAAAGAAGGAACGTAAAAAGAAAATCCGTGCTGTGCTGTTTTTTGCGATACACAAATGGTTCCTCCTTCCTGCTTTTGCTTTAAGCTACTTAAAAGTTATTGAAGTCTCTGATCCGGATATTCAAGTCCCTGACAACGAGTGCAAAGCCTGTTCTGAGGTTTTCTGCTTAATCAATCGGAATGACGGTAATGGTCGGCATCAGGTTTGCGCCCAGAATCTCATAATCCACGACGTATTTCTCCGCATCCCAGCTGATCCCGTAATGCTCGCACAGGTAGTCAAGGCTTTCCGGGTAGGCACCCTCAGCCGCATAGCACTGCACCGCGCTGCGGGTGATGGCGGTCTGCAGACTTTTTGCCTGCTCATCACTTGCTGTGCTGCTGACTGCATTTGTTCCGATCACCAGAAAAAAGGCCGCGCAGAGAAAAATGACTGCTGTCGTCAGAAGCTGCCGGAGCAGGGAATGTGATTTTTTTTCATGGGCAAACCGGTTCATAAAAATCCTCCCATAGAAGATGTACTGTATGCATTAACAAATGCGGCTGCATGCTTAACAAATGCGGCTGTATGCTTAACAGATGCGTCTGCATGCCTAACAGATACGGCTGCATGCTTAACAGATGCGTCTGCATGTATTTAGCTTCGGGCCGCAGGCCACAAAGTAGTGATCACCCAATGTTTGACATGACGCCGAGCAGCGGGAGCATGACGGAGACCAGGATCAGGCCGGTCAGGACGGACAGGATTGCCGTGATGGCAGGCTCGAGTGCACTGACGGCGGACTGGATGCGGGCGTCGGCCTCCTCCTGACAGCGTGAGGAAATTTCCTCCAGTGCGGTCTCGGCGGTGCCGGTGCGAAAGCCGATGGAGGCCATCCGCGCGTTCAGGCCGGAAAAGATGCCGGAATCCCGCAGGGCTTCTCCGAAGTCCACCCCCTCATCCATGCGTTTGGAGACATTTTCCAGCTTCTCTTTCGTGGCAGGGTCGTCAATCAGGTCGGTGGCCAGAGAAAACCCCTCTCCCATGTCCAGGCCGCTGTGCAGAGCAAGCGAAAGCGTGTGGGAAAAGCGGGAGCAGGTCAGAAGATCGTTGACGGTCCGCATAAAAGGCAGATGGTTCAAAAACGAAAGAATGGATGCACGCAGCTTCGGGACCTTCAGGGAAACGAGCACGAGAATCACCAGTGCGACAAAGAGCACGAGAATCACGGCGGATGCCCCCTGCATCAGATTTCCCATTCGGAACACGACCGAGGTGACGCCGGAGATTTCCATGCCGAGCTGCTCGAAGACCTCTTCGAAGACCGGCATGACCTGTGTCATCAGAACAGCAAGCACGGCGAACAGAATGGCGAGCAGAATCAGCGGCCAGGTGAGCGCATCGCGGATGCTGCCGACCAGCGCATGCTGCCGCTCATAATAGACGGAAAGGGAATGCATGACCTCTTCGAGCTCGCCGGAACGGTCGCCGATTTCTGTCATTTTGACAAAATAGTCCGGGAAGCACCCGGTGCCGCGCATGGCCTCCGCCAGATCGCCGGACATCTCCAGAGAATCGTAAACCTCGGCCAGAATCTCCTGCCCTTCCCCGGCGGGGGAATCGTCTCTTAAGATGGAAATCCCTTCCAGAACCGAGATGCCGGAGTGCAGAATCATCGCGAGCTGCCCGGAGAGAAACGCGAGCTCGCTGTCATTTAATACCTGTCGCTTAGACATAGACCTACCTCATTTTATATATAGTGGTGCCCGCGAAGCGGGCATGAAAAACAGAAATCATTCGCCATTGCGTGTTCTGAAACGATTTTGCGAGGCTGCATGCAGCCGACAGCTCCTGCCCCGGAAGAAGAGCTGCGAGGCAGAGTGTACGTTACCGTACATACAGCACCGTGTAATTGTCACTGTCGCTCATGTATTCACTGGCCGCGTCCGTATCGGTATTAGAGGAGGCCAGCGTCGGATCCAGCAGGGTCCATTCGTCTCCGCTGAACTGAATCGCGTTCTCCACCCAGCCGCGGGATTCGATGTAGACGTCAATCCACGCATGGCGCACCTCGCTGACGTAGCCGATCGCGAGCCGGGCCGGGATAGACAGGGACCGCAGCATGGCGCAGGTCAGGGACGCGTAATCAAAGCAGATGCCCTTGCCGGTCTCCAGCGTCTCGTCGATATCCGGCAGATAGCCGGTCTCCACCGTCGCCGCTTTCTCGTCATCGTAGGAAACATGGCTGATGACATAGTCGTAAATACTGTTCAGCGCGTCCAGGTCGGTCTCGGCGTCCCCGGAGAGCTCCGCCGCCAGCGCAACCGCCTCGCTGTCCTCCGTAAAATTCACATATTGATTCGGATAGAGGAACGGGAGAAACTCACTCTCCAGCTCCACCTCCAGCGGCTGACTGAACAGGGTGGTGTACTGGTCGTCACCGATATTTTCATAGGCGATGATGACGTAGGAGCCGTCCCCCGCGGTCAGCGGAAACGTCGTGACTTCGTTGGCGGTTTCTATGAAATATTTGTAAGTGACCCCGTCCGGACCGGAAACCTGGATGTTTACTTTTGAGTCGTCTTCTTTGAGAAGACAGGTAAAATATCCCTGGTTTGCATGGGAGAGATCCATGTCCAGCAGCTCTGTACTGATGTCCGCCGTTTCAAAGACGGCCTCCAGCACCGTCGTTTTGCCGGGCTCATAAGAAGCCGCGCCAGAAGAAGCACTGTTTGCTGTCCCGCCCTGTCCGCAGCCGGTACAAAGCAGACTGCAGAGGACCAGCACGGCGGCTAGGCGGCAGAATGGCCGTGGAAGGTATTGTTTCATTAATATATAAGCCTCCAATCTATAAGGCTCCTGTCAGGAACTCTGACGGCGGATGTGCCCCAAAAGCAGCACAGTGCTTCGGTCAGAAAACCGTTCCGGAAGAAAAATGGATTGAAAAACTGCCTGAAATTTTCATATAAACACAGTATACCAGATAAGAAAAAAAAGGAAAGAAAAAAAGGAGAAAAAATATTTGAAAAAATATAAAAAATGGGGTTGACAAATGGAAATTGATGGAGTAATGTTATGGCATGAAAGAAGCTTTTAGAGCCTTTCTTTTATAAATCTGATTAAAGGCAAACCCGCCGAAAGACGGGGACGCAAAGCCAAGGGTCTAAGGTCGGATGACTATGACAGCCGGTTGCCGCATTTCTTATGACAGAGCGAGGATTCTGTCATGTGATTGGTGTTACGTCAGGTACAGAACAATCATATTGAAATGTTTATTTGGCGACCGCTGGTTTTGTGAAGAATCAGGCGGTTTTTTCTTTACATAAAAGAATAACAATCTGGGGTAACAATAGGAAAAGGCGTTGGAAAATAAGTCTGACTCCTTCCTATTCACTAATATAAAATAATTTTTAAGGAGTATAAGGCAGTACAGGAGGGATTACGTATGAAAGGTAAACAGGTAAAAGAGTTATTGAAAAAGAAGTCAGTGAGAATTACAGGAGCAGTGATGGCAGTTGCGATTGCCTTTGGCGGCATCTGGACAGTAAATGAGCAGGCGACATCAGTACCGGAGCTTGTCTCTTATGTAGATACGGAGGATGTGACCACGATTTCAGACGAGGAGGTGCCGCTTTCCAATACCAAGGTGACGACCTCCACGAAGACGAAGAAGACGACGAAGAAGGTAAAGCTTGACGAGAAGGCGACCAAGACTTACACGTCGAAGGGCAAGACTTCCACGAAGACCTCTACGAAGACCTCGAAGACCGCGTCTTCCAAGACGACGACCAAGACGACGGTGAAGACACAGACGACCAGCAAGTACACGAAGGGTTCCAAGGTCTGCAAGCAGACGACCACGATGAAGACGACCGTTACAAAGACGGTGGTGAGCTCGTCCGGCAGCAGCTCCGCAGCGGCGACATCGGCGGATTCGTCCAGCTCAACCTCTTCGACGGCAACGACGATCGCGGCGCTTGCACCGAAGGTGGACAGCAGAGTTTCGACTGCGTGGAACACGCTTGGTTTCAGCTTCACGATCAACTCCGGCGTTTCCTATTCCGGATATTTTGACGCAAAGTCACAGAGCATCACGCTGAAGGCAGCGGATGAGACCGTATATCACGAGCTGGGCCACTTCCTCGCATTCGTGGCGGGCAATGTAGATACATCCTCTTCATTTGTGTCGGTATACAACAGTGAGAAGGATCTGGTTACCGCTTACAACAAGTCCTATGTGACACAGGACAGCTCCGAGTATTTTGCAGAGTCCTTTAAGGAATACACACTGGATGCGGCTTCTCTGAAGGCTTCCAGACCGCAGACCTATGCGGCAATCGAGGCGGCACTTGAGAAAGTGACCACCGCACAGGTATCCAAGATCGCGACCGTATATGCGTCCATCTGGAAATAAGTAACGGTAGCGACAGGGGAACAAACCGGAATCATAAGGTAAAATATAGATAAATCAGATAAAGAGAAATAAGATAGAGAGAAATAAGATAGAGAGAAATAAGATAGAGAGAAATAAGATACAAAAATCGGCAGATGAAAATGTCTGCCGATTTTTTGTACTTCGATTTGCTGCGATTTTCTTATTCGGATGAAACCTATTCGTTGCCTTCTGTCTGCATGGGAATGCGCTCCTGGCCAGGCATTTCTTCGATTTCCGACTTTTCTTCGATTTCTGACATTCTTGACATTTCTTCCTGCTCGGGTGCTTTTCCCATAATCTCGTCGACATCCCAGTGATCCGGGTCGGTGTCATCCTCTTCCTTTGGAGCATACTTGTTAAAGACTTTACTTAAAAAATACGAGTTGCAGTATGCGATCACGGCGAAGCCGAGCATAAGCCAGAACAGGATCGCCCAGTTCAGCGTGGTACTGTTGTACAGGCTGACCACGATCGCGGCGATGACAATCGCGAGCATGGCGACGGTGCGCGGGAAATCAGCGATGGCCATGATGAAGGAATTCCGGATCGTGTTTACAACCGTGTTTTCAAACCGGGAGAGGACTGCGAACAGATAAAGGAACGTCATGATGACAATCAGACAGATAATGATGATAATGACTGTCATGACACTCCAGAAGGTTCCCTCGCCGCTTCGCAGGATCATCAGGTCCAAAGCCAGGATGACTCCGACCAGCAGCGTGAGGAGCCAGAGCCCGGTGGCCTGCTTGAAATTCTGCCGGAATGACCGGAAGAAGCTGCGGATGACATAGCCCTCTTCGCCGTCGCGCATTTTCAGAGTTACGTAGTTCAGCGCAGTCAGCGAAGCACCGATGGTGAAGACCGGGATGCAGCAGATGACGAACACGATGTTCAGAATCATCAGATCCGCGAGCCGGCTCAGAGTTCGCCAGACAACGTTGTCCATGTTGAAAAAGCCACTCATTCGTATCACTCACTCTCTATTAAATTGTAGTATTGAAGAACAGTATAGTCGATTTGGCTGAAAAAATCAATGAATAATGAGGATTTTTCACGATTCACAAATTGACAAGCAAGCAGGGAGTGGGCTATAATGAACAGATGTGTGACGGACCCGGACAGATTTTGCCCGGAAAAGTACGGCGGCTGCCGGAAATTCATTGGAAAGGGCTGATCAGCCTGCTGCTGGCGGCAGGTTTTCGGAGGACATAAGTCCGGCGGGTCCGAAGTTTTGCAGGAGGAGCAGACCATGCTGTACGACAAGGTAGAGACGAATCGGAATTATGTAGAATCCGAGAAGAAGATTGGCGCGTTCTGGAAAGAGAACCAGACGTTTGAGAAAAGTATGAAGATTCGTGAGGGGCAGCCGATTTATACATTTTATGACGGACCGCCGACCGCGAATGGCAAGCCGCATATCGGACATGTGCTGACACGTGTGATTAAGGATATGATTCCGCGGTATCACACGATGAAGGGGGAAATGGTGCCGAGAAAGGCCGGATGGGATACCCACGGTCTGCCGGTGGAGCTGGAGGTGGAGCGCTCGCTCGGGCTCGACGGCAAGGAGCAGATTGAGGAATACGGCATGGAGCAGTTTATTGAGCACTGCAAGGAGAGCGTCTGGAAGTATAAGGGAATGTGGGAGGATTTCTCACAGACGGTGGGCTTCTGGGCGGATATGGACAATCCTTACGTGACCTATCACGATGATTTTATCGAGTCGGAGTGGTGGGCGCTGAAGGAGATCTGGAACAAGGGGCTTCTGTACAAGGGGCACAAGATCGTGCCGTACTGCCCGCGCTGCGGGACGCCGCTTTCCAGCCATGAGGTCGCGCAGGGCTATAAGGACGTAAAGGAGCGCTCGGCGATCGCGCGGTTTAAGGTAAAGAATCCGGAGACGACCTGTCTGGCGGGAACGAACGGAAATGCGGCAGTGTCCGGCAGGGGCGACGCAGCAGAGAACACCGGCAGCGGGACATGCGGCACAGGTGCGGCATCGGGGCAGGAGGATATGTACATTCTGGCGTGGACGACGACGCCGTGGACGCTTCCTTCGAACGTGGCGCTCTGCGTGAATCCGCATGAGACGTATGTGAAGGTACGATATACGGAGAAACCGGCTGCTGAACCGAATTCGAAATCGAAAAAACCGGCGAAAAAGGCGGATGAGGCGACGGATGCAGCCGGACAGCCGCAAAACGATGCTTCAGCCGCACCGAAGACTTATATCTATATCCTGGCGCAGGCGCTGTGCGATACCGTGCTCGGCGAGGGCACCTATGAGGTGCTCGGAAGCTATACGGGCAAGGAACTCGAGTATATTGAGTATGAGGCGCTGTATCCGGTGACCCTTCCGAAAAAGGGCTATTACGTGGTCTGCGACGACTACGTAACGATGTCCGACGGTACCGGCGTGGTGCATATCGCTCCGGCGTTTGGTGAGGACGACAACAAGGTCGGCAAGAAATACGATCTCCCGTTCCTCCAGCTCGTGGATGACCGGGGTATGATGACAAAAGAGACAAAGTGGGCGGGACATTCCTGTGTATTGCGCAAGGATCTGGAAAATGAGCCGGGTGTAAACATGGATGTGATCAAAGATCTGGATGAGCGCGGGCTGCTGTTTTCCGCGCCGAAGTTTGAGCACAGCTATCCGCACTGCTGGCGCTGCGACACACCGCTGATTTATTATGCGCGCGAGTCCTGGTTTATCAAGATGACCGCGGTGCGCGACGACCTGATCCGCAACAACAATACCGTGAACTGGATTCCGGAGAGCATCGGCAAGGGCCGCTTCGGCGACTGGCTGGAAAATGTGCAGGACTGGGGCATTTCCCGGAACCGCTACTGGGGCACTCCGCTGAATATCTGGGAGTGCGAGTGCGGCCATATGCACTCGATCGGCAGCAAAAAGGAGCTTTTTGATCTGTGGCACGAGTGGGAAGACGGCGAGGAGGCCGCCGCTTCCGTTGCCGCGGATTCTGCTGCGGCAGAGAGCGGCTCGCAGACGGGCGCGAAAAATGCAATACCGGATGACATTGAGCTCCACCGCCCGTATATTGACGCGGTGAAGATTCGCTGCCCGAAGTGCGGGAAGACGATGAAGCGTGTGCCGGAGGTGATCGACTGCTGGTTCGATTCCGGTTCGATGCCGTTTGCGCAGTACCATTATCCGTTTGAAAATAAAGACTATTTTGAGACGCATTTCCCGGCGCAGTTTATCTCAGAGGCGGTGGATCAGACGAGAGGCTGGTTCTATTCGCTGATGGCGATCTCGACCCTGCTGTTTAATAAGGCTCCGTTCGAAAATGTCATCGTCCTCGGCCACGTGCAGGATGAGAACGGTCAGAAGATGAGCAAATCCAAGGGGAACGCGGTGGATCCGTTTGAGGCGCTGGATCAGTACGGAGCGGACTCGATCCGCTGGTATTTCTACATTAACAGCGCACCGTGGCTGCCGAACCGGTTCCACGGCAAGGCTGTGATGGAGGGGCAGCGCAAGTTCCTCGGCACGCTGTGGAATACCTACGCATTCTATGTGCTGTACGCGAACATTGACAATTTCAATCCGCTGGATTATGCCGGAACGCTTACGGCTGATTCGGCGCAGGCCGCATCCGGTGCAGTTCTTACCGGCTCGAATGCGTCGGAGGGTGATGCGTCCGAGAAGGCCGCGCTCTATCTGAAGGCAAACTATGAGCAGCTGCCGGTGATGGATAAATGGCTGCTTTCCAAGATGAATACGATGGTGCGTTCTGTGGACGACCACCTGGGGAATTACCGGATCCCGGAGGCAGCGCGTGCGCTGCAGGAGTTTGTGGATGATATGAGCAACTGGTATGTCCGCAGAAGCCGCGAGCGTTTCTGGGCAAAGGGCATGGAGCAGGATAAGATCAATGCATACATGACGCTTTACACCGCACTTGTGAACACCTGCAAGGCCGCGGCCCCGATGATCCCGTTCATCACGGAGGAGATTTATCAGAATATCGTAGTGAAGGTAGATTCGCAGAGCGAATCGGGACAGAAGGAGAGCCGCACCATGCAGAATCGCCTGGAAGGCGATGGCGCGGCCTGCGTCCGCGATTCGCAGAGAGAATCGGGACATAGCATTCACCTCTGCCTGTTCCCGACGGCGGATGAGGCGGAGATTGATCCTGAGCTTGAGGCGAACATGGACGAGGTGCTCAAGGTCGTGGTGATGGGCCGTGCGTGCCGCAACACCGCAAATATCAAGAACCGCCAGCCGGTGGCCGCGATGTATGTGAAGGCGCCGAAGGCCCTTCCGGAATATTTTGTTGACATTATCCGCGATGAGCTGAATGTGAAGCAGGTCGTGTTTACAGAGGATGTGAGCCGGTTTACCTCTTATACGTTTAAGCCGCAGATGCGCACGGTCGGCCCGAAGTATGGCAAGCTGCTCGGAAGGATCCGACAGATTTTGCCGGAACTGGACGGCAATCAGGCAATGAGTGAGCTGAAGGCGAACGGCGTCCTGAAGCTGGATATCGACGGCAATGAGGTGCTTCTGGCGGAGGAGGATCTGCTGATTGATGCGGCGCAGGCAGAAGGTTACGTCTCCGAGAACGCGGGCGAGATTACCGTGGTGATCGACACAAAGCTGACGCCGGAGCTGATCGAGGAGGGCTTTGTGCGCGAGCTGGTCAGCAAGATTCAGACCATGCGCAAGGAAGCCGGGTTTGAAGTGATGGATAAGATTCGCGTTTCCCTGACAGGAAATGAGAAGCTCACCGCTATCATGAAGAAGGCAGAAGCCGGGATTCTCTCCGAGGTCATGGCTGTGGAGGCGGGCTATGAGACCGCGGTCGGCTACAGCAAGGAGTGGAGCATCAACGGCGAGACGGCGACGATTGGTGTGGAGAGGATTTAAAACTCATCGCTGTGAAAGCGATTTTGGATATAGATTGACAGGAATGGTAAGACAGAAAAAGGAAAGGATTTAGGAGTATGAGTAAGTTAATTGACAAAGAAGTGTTCAAGGAGCGCGTGAAGGATAATGTCCGCACGCTTTACCGCAAGACGATTAAGGAAGCGGATCAGCAGCAGCTGTTTCAGGCGGTGTCCTACGCGGTGAAGGATGAAATCATCAACAACTGGCTGGCTTCGCAGAAGCAGTTTGAGATTGATGACCCGAAGATGGTTTATTATATGTCAATGGAGTTCCTGATGGGACGCGCACTGGGCAACAACCTCATCAACCTGACCGCGTACAAGGAAGTAAAGGAAGCGCTCGATGAGATGGGCTTCGACCTGAACGTGATCGAGGATCAGGAGCCGGATGCGGCGCTGGGCAACGGCGGTCTCGGCCGTCTGGCAGCCTGCTTCCTGGATTCACTCTCAACGCTGGGCTATATGGCGTACGGCTGCGGCATCCGTTACCGCTATGGTATGTTTAAGCAGAAGATTGAGGACGGCTATCAGAAGGAAGTGCCGGACAACTGGCTCAAGGATGGCAACCCGTTTGAGCTGCGCCGCCCGGAGTATGCGAAGATTGTTAAGTTCGGCGGCTATGTGCGCGTCGAGTATGATGAGAAGACGCACAGGAATAATTTTATCCAGGAGGGCTATCAGTCCGTGCGTGCGGTACCGTTTGATATCCCGGTGCTCGGCTATAACAATAACATTGTAAACACGCTGCGTGTGTGGGATGCGGAAGCAATCAATGATTTCCATCTGGATTCCTTTGACAAGGGCGATTATCAGAAAGCGGTGGAGCAGGAGAACCTGGCAAAGAACCTCGTCGATGTCCTGTATCCGAATGACAACCACTACGCGGGCAAGGAGCTGCGCCTGAAGCAGCAGTATTTCTTCATTTCCGCGAGCGTGCAGACCGCGATTGAGAAATATAAGAAGAATCATGACGACATCCGCAAATTCTATGAGAAGGTGACCTTCCAGCTCAACGATACCCACCCGACCGTGGCGGTGGCAGAGCTGATGCGTATCCTCATCGATGAGGAAGGACTGGAGTGGGAGGAAGCGTGGGAGGTGACCACGAAGACCTGCGCGTACACGAACCACACGATTATGTCCGAGGCGCTGGAGAAATGGCCGAGCGAGCTGTTCTCAAGACTGCTTCCGCGTATCTATCAGATCGTGGAGGAGATCAACCGCCGCTTTGTAAATGAGATTCAGAGTCGCTATCCGGGCAATCAGGAGAAGATCCGCAAGATGGCGATCATCTATGACGGACAGGTAAAGATGGCGCATCTGGCGATTGAGGCCGGCTATTCCGTAAACGGTGTGGCGCGTCTGCACACGGAGATCCTGAAGAATCAGGAGCTGAAGGACTTCTACGAGATGATGCCGGAGAAGTTCAACAATAAGACGAATGGTATCACACAGAGAAGATTCCTGCTTCACGCGAACCCGCTTCTGGCGGACTGGGTGACGGACCATATCGGAGACGAGTGGATTACCGACCTGCCGCAGATCGCAAAGATGAAGGTGTACGTGGACGACAAGAAGGCTCAGCAGGAGTTCATGAACATCAAGTATCAGAACAAGGTGCGTCTGGCGAAGTATATCAAGGAGCACAATGGCGTAGACGTAGATCCGCGCTCGATTTTCGACGTACAGGTAAAGCGTCTGCATGAGTACAAGCGCCAGCTGCTGAATATTCTCCATGTGATGTATCTGTATGACCAGATTAAGGATCATCCGGAGATGCCGTTCTACCCGAGAACCTTTATCTTCGGCGCGAAGGCAGCCGCAGGCTATCGCCGCGCGAAGCTGACCATCAAGCTGATCAACAACGTTGCGGATGTGATCAACAACGACAAGTCCATCGGCGGCAAGCTGAAGGTGGTATTTATCGAGGATTACCGCGTATCGAACGGCGAGCTGATCTTCGCGGCGGCAGATGTCTCCGAGCAGATTTCTACCGCAAGTAAGGAAGCTTCCGGTACCGGCAACATGAAGTTCATGCTGAACGGCGCACCGACCCTTGGCACCATGGACGGCGCGAACGTGGAGATCGTAGAGGAAGTAGGCGAGGAGAACGCATTTATCTTTGGTCTGTCTTCCGACGAGGTGATCCGCTATGAGAACGAGGGCGGCTATCATCCGACCGATTACTTCAACAACGATCAGGACATCCGCCGCGTGCTGATGCAGCTGATCAACGGTGAGTTTTCGCACAACAATCCGGAGCTGTTCCGCGACATCTATGATTCGCTGCTGAACACGAACAGCTCAGACCGTGCGGATACTTACTTCATTCTGGCGGACTTCAAGTCCTATGCAGAGGCGCAGAGACGCGTGGAGGAGGCATACCGCGACGAGACCCGCTGGGCGAGAATGGCGATGATGAACATGGCATGCAGTGGCAAGTTCACCTCCGACCGCACCATCCAGCAGTATGTAGATGAGATCTGGCACCTGGACAAGGTAGAAGTAAAGGTGGATCCGGAATCATTTGAGATGTAAGTAGCAGGCTGCTGCTGAAATAAATAATCGGAGCGTAGACCCGGGTGCGGCCTTAGCCGCAAAACTCCTTGCCCGGCTCTGCGCATAAAATCCCTGTCATTGTCCAGATGGAACCAATGACAGGGATTTTATCGTCTCCTGAATATAGTGCTTCTCTGCTTTGCACTGATGCGGGAAAACGGGGTTATCACGCTTCATCGCTCGGCCCCGATTTCCTTTTTATGCAGGAGGATGAGCAGGGCGGCGGTCATGAGCAGGAGTGAGGGAATCGCGAACAGGGTGCGCAGCGAGGTCTTTGCGGCCGCGGTCTGCACGGCGGCGTCGGTGTCGATGCCTGCGAGGTCGATACCGATGCCTGCGACGAAGGAAGCCACGGAGGTGGCGAGCTTTACCATCAGCGTCTGCAGGGAGGAGACGACGCTGTCCTCGCGCTGTCCGGTCTGGGCTTCACCGTAGTCGACGGCGTCCGCCACGAAGACGGTGGTCAGTACATAGCCGATGCCGTTTGCGAAGGAAATCAGCGCACCTGGGAGGAGCAGCTTTGCCAACGTCATGGTTTTCCCGAAGATCAGGGCGGTCATGCCCAGATAGCCGAGAATCCCGACCAGGCAGGCGGCCTGGAAAATCCGGCGGTTGGAGAATTTTTTCCGGAAAAACGGATAGAAAATGGTCATGGTCGCGAACTGAACCAGACCGCTGACGACCATAAAGCAGGTATACAGGCTCTCGTCGCCGACATCATACTGGAATACGTATAGCAGCAGATTCGTTGTCATATAAATTGCGGAGTTGAACAGGATGATGATCGCGGCCAGATTCAGAGCCTGGTCGTTTTTGAGCAGCGCGTTTAACAGCTCCTTTACGGAGGAGTCACGGGGCTCGCAGAGCTCGTCGTTCGGGAGATTCCGCACGGTGATGATGCTCGTTACGACATAAAAAATGGCAACGACAAGTGCCAGGATGCCGAAGCCCTTGCGGTAATGCCCGGTGTCCGTTCCTCCGCCGAGCAGAGGCAGCAGGCTCATGGTCAGGACAGTCGGGAGCGCCGCGCCGAAGCCGGAGCAGGTCCTCGCGAACACCGTGAGGCTCTCGCGCTCGGTACCGGCTCTGGTGATTGCCGGGATGACGGACCAGTAGGGGATATCGCTCAGTGTATAGGTAATCCCGCAGAGAAAATAGGTGACGACGACGTAGGCCTTCAGACCTCCTCCGGTCAGGACATCCGGAACATCGAACATCGCGTAGAGTACGAGCGCATTCAGGATGGCGCCGCTTAAGATCCATGGCTTGTAGCGTCCGTGGCGGCTCTTCGTTTTTGCGACGACCACGCCCATGAGCGGGTCGTTAAAGGCGTCGAAAATACGCGCCACCATCAGCAGTACGCCGACAAAGGAAGCGCTGATGCCGAGAATCGTGTTGTAATAATAGAGCGTGTAGGATGCGACGAAGCCGTAGGCCAGATTCTTGCCGAGGCCGCCCGCCGCGTAGGAGAGTTTCGTTTTTGTGGTGATTGTATTTGTATTCATGGAAGGTTGTCCTTTGACTGTATTACATGTCCGTCCTCGCTTAGCGAGGATGGACGAAAGCCCGCGCCCCCTCGCCGGGGAGGCATCCCGCACTTCGTACGGGATATATCCTCGCCGGGGAGGCATCCCTTGCAAGTATAACACAAAATTTCCATAGTCTCGAAAAAAGATGTTATTTTGCGGCAGTTCTTTACTGTCAGATAAAAGCAATCATATATAGAGGCAGTGTAATTATACGATCTTCGTTTACACCTGTATTGCCGTCTATAAATTTATATCCATAGCAAATGTCTTTATGGCTCTTCATAAGTGATTTCAGTGAATTGGCGCGCGTGTTTCCGCTCTTGACTTCAACAGGAAGCACGTTTCCATCTTTTTGGATTATGATATCTATTTCTTTTTTTGATGTCTCGTTTTTATAAAAATATAACGGATACCCTTTTTTATAAAGTGCATCTGCGATTGCACATTCAAATATCCCCCCCTTTGAGTTTCCGGTCAGGGTATTTTCTACAATATGCTGTTTTAACGAGAAGTCCTTCATCGCCATCAGCAGTGACAAATCGGTTGTATAGGCTCTAAAGAAATCGTCTCTTGAATAATCATCTAAATCAAAACGGACATCTGTTACAAGCTTGCTTACATGTACGATATCAGCACGAAGCAGCCACTCAATGCTCGAAAAAAATTTTTGCGCTCTGCCGCCATGCTCAACTTCTTTGTATTGAAATTTATGATTTTCTTTATCCAGCAGCTGCTTTGCAAGGGAAAGATAACATTTCTCAGCTTTTACTTTTTCTTCCGCGGATGCATAATGCGCTATGTCATACTGATATCCCTGCAAAAGACTTCTCTGTATTCTGTCAACCTCCCTGAAATCCTTCGTATCTGCATATTTTTGCACTGCTTCCGGCATACCGCCGATTGCAATATACTGCCTGTAATAATTCATCATCTGAGAATGGATTGCTTCCGGTATCACCGTCTTTGTCTGAAGATAATTGCAAAGATTTCCTGTCATATCTTCTGAGATGCCCATACCCCAGAGAAATTCTTCAAAATCAAGCCCGTACATTTTCAGATAATCTACGTATCCGACGGGATAAGAAGATGCACGTTTATAGTCGATTCCCAGAAGCGACCCGGATGCAATCACATCGAACCGATTGTCTATTGCCCAAAACTTTAGTGATGTGATTGCTTCCTGACATTCCTGAATTTCATCCAGGAAAATCATCGTTTTACCGGGAATGATTTTCTTTTCGGGAAAACGGAAGCGCATAGCCATAACCATATTGTCTACCGTAAGATCCCCGGTAAATATATCCATTGCAGAAGGCATCTGCTTGAAATTGATTTCCACAAGCTCCTCATAGTACTCTTCTGCAAATCGGTCGATGATATATGTTTTTCCGGTTTGCCTGGCTCCCTGGACGATCAGACATTTCTTATCCTTCGAATCCATCCATTTTTTAATGGAACCTGTCATTTTTCTTTTCAGCATAAAGCACCTCGAATCAACAAAATTTATTCCTGCTAACGTGCCTAATCAACATTTTGGAATCTAAAAATGTTGATAATATCAACATTTTCTCTATTATATCATCAGCCAGAGAATATTTCCAGTACCATATGTATAAACGATAACTTCCCGTATTTCGGGACTAATTTCGCGGCCTATTGTCCGG
>JAJQHZ010000135.1 GCA_021199475.1 Lachnospiraceae bacterium | reverse complement strand
GCCATCATTATTTCGGACAGCTTGGGCATACCGGGGATGCCGCTGAGGTTGAGCTGCTGATTGAGCAGGAGACCGATGGGGTTTCGGTGGAATTCTGGTCGGATGCATCGGATCTGTTCCGCCTCGGCTTTACCTCGCCTCTCGGAGAGACCATCTCCCCTCTCACCCCGGTTTACGGAAGCACCTCCCCGCCCGGATCCCTGCTCCCACTTCAGTCTTCCTCCTGGTCCGATGCGCCGCACACCGGGCAATCCGATGATTGTTCCAGAGAGTTTTCGTTTCTGCTCGAACGCAGCCGGCTCTCTGTCACGTGGTCTGCCGTTGGAGCCCCGGAACAGTCGTCGGTGATTCTGCTTCGCTTTACAGACCCCACTCCCGGCATCTGGCGCATCCGGATAGAAAGCCTGAGTCTTTCCACCGGCCAGTTTCATCTGTGGCTGCCCGCAAGCGGACTGGTCAGTCCGGGCATTCGGTTTCTCACTCCAAATGAAGATACGACTCTTGTCATCCCCGCGTGCGCCTGGCGCACGCTTGCAGTCGGCACCTGGAACGCCTACAGCCGCAGCCTCTATCCGCACTCCGGCCGCGGCTACACACGAAACGGACTGATCCGGCCGGATCTGGTCTCTCCGGGCGTCCGTATCACCCATCCGGCATCCCAGGGCGGATATTCCTCCATCACCGGCTCCTGTGCCGCAAGCGCGCTTACCGCCGGAGCCGCCGCACTGCTTCTTGAGAGCGGCCTTCGTCAAAATCCTCCGCACCTGCTCTCCGCCGAAGAACTGCGGGAGCGGTTCCTCGGGGGAGTCCGGCAGGATTCCGGGATCACCTACCCGAATCCCTCCTGGGGATATGGGATTCTGAATGTCTTCAGTTCCCTGATCAAAAGCAATCCCGTCTTCTGATTTCCACTGATTTTACGCTGATTTCTACTGATTTGCTGATTTCCGCCGCTTTACTGATTTCCGCTGCTTTGCTGATTTCCGCTGCTTTGCTGATTTCCGCTGCTTCCTTCGTTTCTTCGCCTGGTAAAGCGTTTTCTGTATTTATTTTTCAGGCAAAACCGTCACATCCCCGGACTCCCGGCATACAATACACTGTAAAATCAATTCTCGGAGGACTTCGAAATGAGTGATTTAGCAGGTACCAACTGCGGGTGTGGATGCGGATGCGACAGTGGAAATGGAAACTCTATCCTGTGGGTTCTCATCCTTCTGATTCTTTTTGGCGGCAACGGATGCGGCAACTGCTTCGGCAGCGATAACAGCTGTCTGTGGATCATCCTTCTGCTGTGCTGCTGCGGCGGCTGCGGTTCTTCCCTCTGCGGCAGCATTGGAAGCTGCGGGTGCTAAGGTAAAAAAGAGAGCCGGGCTGCATCCCATGCTTCGCATGGGATATGCCTCGCCCGGCTCTGCACCAGAAAACAGGCGCGGCTTTCCGCCGCGCCTGAAATAATCCTGACAATCCGTCCCTGATCGGACCCGTTACATAAGATAAATTGTAACTGTGAAGGTTCTGACAGCTACGGTAAATCTCCCCTAATCCTCCTCTGTCTTGTAGAGGAAGATCGGTGTGCGCTCTTCCATTTCCTCGTAAATGGTCTCGGCGACATCATACGGCAGATTCACACAGCCGTGCGAGCCGTTGGTCTTGTAGATGGATCCGCCAAAGGACGAACGCCAGGACGCATCGTGCAGCCCCTGCCCTTCATGGAACGGCATCCAGTAGTCTACATCGGTCTCCCATGCATCGGACCCGGTGCCGCCGCTTAACGTCACGTCCGTCTGCTTATAGGGGATCATAAATACGCCGGTAGCGGTCTCCCGCTCCTCGGTCGGCTTGCCGGTGACGACATCGCTCTCTATGACGAGCTCTCCATCTTTGTAATACCAGAGATGCTGCCCGGTCAGATCCACTTCCACATAAGTGCCGCAGATGTCGTCGACCCCATTGCGCGATTTCCCTTTGGTGGAATAGACCGGCTCCCGCGTAACGGACGTATTCGACGCGATGTCCGCAAGAAGCTGCTCCTTCTCGCCGCTCTGGTCAATCTGATAGCCGTAGTCGCTGCTCTCATATTCAATCGTCTCCCCATTGCTCGTCGTAAATGTGCGCGGCAGATAGAGCGTATTGTAGGTAGCTGCGAGATTGTAAACAAAGTCCTCAACCTGCTGTTCATCGATCGACGCAAGCTCCCCATCGATGATAAGCCAGTCCTGAATCGTCGACCAGTCGAGAACGATCTCCTCCTCCCCAAAGGTCAGTGTGATCACCGCCTTACAGTAGGAATTGTAGATGTCCTTCAGGGAATTGATATCCAGGTCGTCCTGAGTAATGGCAGGTACATAGTAAAACGACTCCGGAACCGCGATCCTGGCGTCCGCCATCGGCTCGTTCGTGGCCAGCTGATTGTCCACGTAATCCTTTACCATGACCTGAAGATCGGCATCATCCAGCTCCGTGCCATAGACCTCCGGTTCAATGTAGTACTCCGTGCCGTCATATTCCAGCGTCGCATCCGTGCTGAGCACGCGCGCCGCGGCAAAATTCGACGAGGATACTGCCGACTGGAACACATCCTCATCATAATCAAAAGAAACCTGCACCTCAAAGGTATTCCCCTGTGAGAGACTGAGCAGCAGACCAACATTCTGCTCCCGCATGCAGGATTGAATATCCGCGAGCAGATTCACTTCGTCAATCGTATATCCCATCTCTTCCAGCGTCAATGCCAGAGCGGTCTCGTCCCCCTCTGTGATTGTCAGAACCGCCGAGGTGTAGTTCTCCTCCAGCATCTGGAGCACCTCTCTGCATGTCATATCCGACACATCGTATCCATTTATCGTCGTTTCGTCAAAAAACAGGCCGCTGTTTACCTGCCGGTACAGATAATACGCCCCTGCGCATAATGCCACCAGTGCCACGCATACGACCACAAGAACCGCGGTCAGAACTCCCCTGTGCTGTCTTTTCTTCATTCCGTCTCTGCCCTTCCATTTCAAAACTGAATGATCCATGCATCTCTGTTTCAGAGATTTTCTTTCTTATATTGCATCATCTGCCGGAAATAGTCAAGTGGACGATTCTTAAAAAAGTTTTAAAGACCATGTTTATTTATATTTGTCAAACCATACGGTAATCTCCGTTCCCACCCCGACCTGGCTGTGCAGCTCGATCTGCGCATTGTGCTGCGCAACAATGTGTTTTACGATGGCGAGGCCAAGCCCGGTACCGCCGGTGCTTTTGGACCGGCTCTTGTCCACGCAGTAAAAACGCTCAAACACCCGGCTCTGGCTTTCCTCGGGGATGCCGATGCCGGTATCCTTCACCCGAAGCATCACGCGGCCGCCGCTCTCCTGCACGGTAACATCTACGCTACCGTTCGGCTTGTTATAGCGAATGGCATTGTCGCAGAGATTGCAAATCAGCTCATCGATCATATTCCGATCGCCATGGATCATGCATGGCTGCCCGCTGCACTGAATCTGAACACCATGCCGCTGTGCATTCAGGCGCACACTCTCAACACAGGAGTCTGCCGCAGCGTACAGATCCATCGCCGCACCGGCCAAGGCCGGCTGCCCGTCATCCCCCTCCGATCCGGATTGACGGACGCCGGAAGACGCATCCTCCCCCTGATACAGGCGCTGATTCCTCATTTCCGTCGCGTCCAGTTCAGACAGACGGATGATGTCGTTGATCAGTGTCAGCAGGCGCTGTGCGCTCCGGTAGATTTCATGTGCAAAGCGCTGCACGTCTTCTTCTCCCGCAATCCCCGTCTCAATCAGCTCTGCGTATCCGGAAATAGAGGTCAGGGGCGTCTTCAGCTCATGAGAAACATTTGCGGTAAACTCCTGCCGCATTTTTGCGCTCTTTAAAATGTCCTCGTGCTGCTTTCGGATGGTCATCACAAAGGGAACCAACTCCTCGTAAATCCCCTCCGTTCCGGCACTGTCAATATTGGACGCCATCCGCTCAATCGGATTCACAATGCCGGCCGTGATATACCGGGACAGCAGCATACAGACCAGAAGCATCATCACGCCCACCCCGAAGATTCCCTTCAGCGTATTCGTAAAGATCCCCCAGATGCTCGCTTCCTCCCTGCTGATACGCAAAATAGACCCATCATCCAGCTTCACCGCATAATAATACAGCTCGCTGTTCATGGAATCCGAATAGCGGGTCGTCCAGCCCTCGCCGTCCGCCTCTGCTTCCTGCACCTCCTCACGGTCCGCGTGATTCTCCAGAGAGCCGCTCACATCGCTGTCATACGCCACCGTGCCGTCCGCGTCAATCAGGGTGATCCGAAGCCCCGCGACATCCTCCGTGTACTGCTCCTCCAGCTCCTCCACGGAAACCGTCAGACTGTTAATCAGCGCCGCATACGTGCTCATTTCTGAAAGCACCTGTTTTTTGTACATATTGCGAAAAATGGCAACCGCTATAAAAAGCGTTGCCACCAGCGTCACAAATACCGTCAGAATCAGGCAGATATTAATTTTTTTCTTCATGACGAATGCTCTCCATTTAAAATATACCCCACATTGCGCACGGTCCGGATCATTGCCCCCGCAGACCCAAGCTTCTGGCGCAGCGTCTTAATGTGCATATCCAGCGTCCGGGATTCGCCTTCAAAGTCCGTCCCCCACACGCGGTCCAGGATCATATCCCTCGAAACCACAATGCCCGCATTCTGAAGAAGCAGCTTCAGAAGCTCATACTCCTTATAGGTCAGCTCCACCGGCTGATCATCCACAAAAACGGCACGCTTATCATCGTCCATGAAAATACTCTCCAGACGAATCAGCCGCTCCTCTTCCAGCCCCTGTGTGCGCCGCTTCAGCGCCTTCACTCTGGAAATCAGCTCCATCACGCCAAACGGCTTCGTAATATAGTCATCCGCGCCGGTGTCGAGCCCCTTTACCTTATCCAGCTCCGACGTCTTCGCAGTCACCAGAATCACCGGAAGCCTGCGCGTATTTGCCGAGCGGCGGAGCTTCTGAACAATCTCCAGCCCGCCTTCATCCGGCAGCATAATGTCCAGCAGGACAAGAGACGGCAGCCGATCCTTCAGTCTGGCGTAAAACACGGAGGCGCAGTTAAACCCCTGCACTTCATACCCCGCATTCTTCAGCGCAAACATCTCAATCTCCTTAATATTCTCATCATCCTCTACGATGTAAATCAACGCCACCGTCCAATCCCCGCTTTCCTGTATGAATATCGTATCTCAAAAATCACTTCTTTTATTCTACGTAACCCGAAACATAAATTCAAGTATTTTTTCCAAAATGTACAAGGTTCGTACTGCTCAACACAAATCAAGATGTTCGCCCCATGTGAAACACCTTCAAATGAGTGAAGCTCTCCCGCTCGCTTATCTGAAGGTCTAAAAAATCTGTACCGGCACGGTGCGTCATCCTTTACTTCGCATACACGCCAAAGACATTATACACCTTTTTCCCCTGCCTGTGTACTCCTGTGAGGGAAAATTCTACCCACTCCCCGATGTTCTGCGCATGGTCGCCGATGCGCTCATAATACTTTGCAATCATCAGCAGATCCAGGATCTGATCGTTGTAGAAGGTCGCGTCCGCTGACGGCTCGGTCAGCGTCTTTCTCACATCATTGAACATCGCATCCAGCTGATCATCGCTGCCGATCACTTCGCGGGCAAGCTCCAGATCTCGGTTGACATAAGCTTCCACACTCTTATTTACCATCCCAACGGTAAATTCCGCCATCTGCGTGATCGCTACCCCCTTGACCGGCACATCGATGCTTCCGGTCCTCATGATTTCTGCGATATCCGTCGCCTGGTCGCCGATGCGCTCCAGATCCGTGATCATTTTCATCGCGGCCGAAATGCGGCGCAGGTCGGAGGCTACCGGCTGCTGGCGCAGCAAAAGCTGCAGACAGATCGTCTCGATGGACTGTTCCTTTCCGTCAATCTCATCCTCCAGATGATCGATTTCTTCTGCGTTCTCCTCGCGGTTTTCCGTAGCAACAAGCAGGCGGTAGGTCTTCATGATGGCCTCCTCACACAGCATTCCCATTTCAAGCAGCTCTTTCTGGAGCTGATCCAGTTTTTCTACAAATCGCTCTCTCATAATCAGCCAAACCTCCCCGTAATATATTCTTCTGTTTTCTTGTTCTTCGGCATGGAAAACAGCGTTGTGGTATCGTCACACTCAATCATTTCACCGAGAAGGAAAAACGCGGTTTTGTCGGAAACACGGGCTGCCTGCTGCATATTATGCGTCACCATCGCAATGGTATATTTTTCTTTCAGTTCCATGACCAGATCCTCAATTCTTGAGGTGGAAATCGGATCCAGCGCTGAGGTCGACTCGTCCATCAGAAGCACATCCGGCTCTACCGCAAGCGCCCGCGCGATACAAAGCCTCTGCTGCTGCCCGCCGGACATACCGAGCGCGCTCTTTTTCAGGCGGTCCTTCACCTCATCCCAGATGGCCGCGTCCCGCAGCGCTTTTTCCACAATCTCATCCAGCTTCGCCTTATTGCGGATCCCGTGGGTCCTCGGTCCATACGCTACATTGTCATAAATGCTCATCGGGAACGGATTCGCCTTCTGAAACACCATCCCGACGCGTTTTCTCAGATGGTTGACATCCATGCTTTTTCCATAGATATCCTCCCCGTCCAAAGTAATTTCGCCTGTAATTTTACATCCCTCCACCAGATCGTTCATCCGGTTCAGGGACTTTAAAAGTGTGGACTTGCCGCAGCCGCTCGGGCCAATAAACGCGGTAATTTTATTTGCCGGGATCTCAAGATTCACATCCTTAAGCGCATGGAAATCCCCGTAATACAAGTCTACATGTTTGATGTCGATCTTTCCCATTTTATTCGTTCCTCTCGATCTTTCTCGTCTGGTCCCCCGTCTCCAGATTCCCTCGCGATTTGGAAAACGGGGTACCAGATCATCATTCCCTGCAGCTTTTACTTCTGTCCCTTCATCAGCCTGCCCGCCAGCAGCGAGGACAGTCCGTTGAGCAGCAGCACGACAATGACCAGCACGACCGCCGTCGCGTATGCCTGATCCATGTAAAGTCCCTCGCTCGAAAGCACATACATGTGAACCGCCAGTGTGCGCCCGCTCCCCAGCAGGCTGCTCGGCACCTTGGCCACCGTACCGGCCGTGTAGAGAAGCGCGGCCGTCTCGCCAACGATACGGCCGGTGCCAAGCACAATGCCGGAAAGGATTCCGGGGATGGCGGATGGGAGAACCACACGGAAGATCGTGCGAAGCTTCCCTGCGCCAACGCCGAAGGATGCCTCACGATACGCATCCGGAACCGCCAGAAGCGCTTCCTCTGTCGTCCGCATGATCAGCGGAAGGATCATGATGACCAACGTGAAGGAACCGGACAGAAGGGAAAAGCCCCAGCCGAGCGCTGTGGTGAAAAACAGCAGGCCGAACAGGCCGAATACGATGGACGGGATGCCGGAAAGCGTCTCCGCCGTGATCCGCACAAGCCCGACCAGCTTACTTCCTTTTTTTGCATACTCGACCAGAAAGATTGCCGCGAAGATGCCGATCGGCACCGCGATTACCAAAGACAATGCAGTCATAATCAGCGTATTGATTAAAGCCGGCATCAGGGACGCGTTTTCTGAATTGTATTTCAGCGCAAACAGGCTCGGTGTCAGATTCGGGATCCCCTTTACCGCGATAAATCCGATCAGGAACACCAGCACGACCGCCGTGATGATTGCAGCCAGCCAGACCAGGCATTTCACGACCGCAGCCAGCGGATGATTTTTTAAATAAGTAATCCTTTTACTCATGCTCCGCCCTCCTCAATATGTCATACATCCGACAGGATGCATGACGCAGGCCGCATCCAAATCGGAACGATTTTTTCATGATGCGGCTCTCCTTCTCAGAAGAGACACGCTCAGATTGATGATCAGAATAAATACGAAAAGCACTACGCCGGTCGCGATCAGCGCCTGGCGATGCAGTCCGGATGCGTAACCCATCTCAATGACGATATTCGCCGTCATGGTCCGCACTCCTTTTAAAAGTCCCTGCGGCATCCAGGTCTGGTTTCCGGCCACCATGATGACGGCCATCGTCTCGCCGATGGAGCGGCCGATTCCCAGCACAATACCAGCAATTACACCGGACTTTGCGGCCGGAATGACCACGCAGAATACGCTTCGCTCATGCGTCGCGCCAAGTGCGAGCGAGCCTTCATAATAGGCATCCGGAACGGCCAGAATCGCCGGCTCCATAACGCCGATTACCGTCGGAAGAATCATGATTCCGAGCAGAATGCATGCGGTCAGCATCGTACTGCCCGACTTTCCGGTAAGCGCCTTCATCGTCGGGACAATCCACACCATACCAAAAAAGCCATATACAACCGATGGAATGCCTGCAAGCAGATTGATCATGGATTTCAGCGGCGAATAAATCCGCTTCGGACAGTAAAAAGCCAGAAATGTCGCGGTCAGCGTCGCGATCGGCACGCCGATCAGGATCGAGCCGGCAGTGACAAAGATACTGCCCAGAATAAACGGCAGAATGCCGTATATGTTATTGGACGGCTTCCAGATCGTCCCAAGCAGGAAGTCCGGCAGGCCGATCTTCAGCATCGTCGGGATTCCGTTCGCAAAAAGGAATACGCAGATCAGAGCGACTGCAAGGATTGACATACAGGCTGCGATCAGAAAAATGATGCGCATCACCCTTTCAGAAATCTTTTGTGTCATACTATCTCCTTATACATTAAATAACGGACATCATCCGGAACAGCGTCCGGGCAATCCCGCGCTGCTCTTACAGCAACGGTTAATTATGAATGTAACCGCACCAGCCGGATTGAAGATTCTCAATATGGCTGGTGCGGTTTTCTTTGTTCGCTGTACAGGAACCGGAAACTGTTTTTTACTCTGCCTCAGTAATCTCTTCCCAGATTGTGATTTCGCCAGTATAAATCTGCATTACCTGCTCCGTCGACAGCTCTGTAATACCACTCTCGTTGTTAACGATTACCGCAATGCCGTCCTGTGCGATCATGGTTGAAGAAATGCCTTCTGCCTCTTCCTCTTCCTTCAGGTCACGGGAAGCCATGCCAATGTCATAGTTGCCATCGATCGTGGAGGTTACGCCTGTGGTAGAATCGCTCTGCATTACTTCGATCTCAAGGTCTGCGTTTACTTCTGCATAAGCCTCAGCCAGCTTCTCCATTACCGGTGTTACAGACGATGAACCGCCGACTACGATCTTGCCGGATACGCTGCCGCCCGCGAACGGCTCTGCATCAGAGAGCGCGATATAGCCATTCTCAGAAATAACTGTCTGACCCTCTTCGCTCAGGATGAAATCGATGAAGTCCTGTGCCTCTTCGCTGACCTCTTCCATAGTCAGAATGTTGAACGGACGAACGACCGTGTAATCACCAGATTCTACATTCTCTACCGATGCCTCTACTCCGTCAATCGCGACTGCTGTCACGCTGTCGTCCAGAGAGCCGAGAGAGATGTAACCGATTGCGTTCTCATCGCCAGCTACCTTTGTCATCATTGCAGACGTGCTGTTCGTGATCTCAGCAGCCTCTGTCGTCATATCTACTTTATTGCCATCCTCGTCCTTCTGCTCCACGCCAACCAGCTCGATGAACGCACCGCGCGTACCGGAGCCATCCTCTCTCGAGCAGACTACGATATCACCGCTCGCATCCGCCAGAGCGGTTGTGCCAAGACCAGCTACCATCATTGCTGCCATCGCTTCAGCGATTACGTTTCTTTTCATAATGTTTTTGTCTCCTTCTTGAATTGGGATTGTTTGCTTCGTTACGAGAGTCATTCTAGTTCAGCTATGTAAAAAACAAAATCCATCTCATGTAAAGAATCTGTAAATTCGCCGTAAACAAAAAATTCCAAGATTTGTAACATAGCTTTTCAAGAATTATCCTGGTTTCCAGGCCTGAATTTCTGACTTTTTTGACAAATTTCGTATTTCCTGTTTTATCCTGCATTGACACGTTTTGCCGAAAATGATATATTCTAGATATATTTTTAGCAGAACAAATCAAAAAAGAGGTCCTGGCATTGTCTATCACAAAAGAACAATTCTTACAGAAGCTTGATACAATAAAAAAGAAAGCGCAAGAAAACAATAACACCATTTCTTACGACGGAATCCGAAGGGAATTCCCAAAAGACGACCTGTCCGACAGCCAGATATCGGATATCTTTGGCTATCTGGAACGCTCAGGCATTGAGATCACTTCGGATAACGATGGCGACGGCTTCCTTCCTGAGGACGAGGAGCTTTTCCCGGAATCCGATGATACGGAAAATGACGAGTTAATCCCGGATAACATGGATCTCCCAAATGAGGTATCCACGGACGATCCTGTCCGGATGTACCTGCGGGAAATCGGCTCCATCCCTCTTTTGTCCGCCGAAGAAGAGATTGACCTGGCGCAGCGGATTGAACACGGGGATGAGGAGGCCAGAAAAAGGCTGACCAATGCGAATCTGCGCCTTGTCGTCAGCATTGCAAAAAAATATATGAACCATGGGCTGTCATTTCTGGATCTGATTCAGGAGGGCAATATGGGCCTGATGAAGGCCGTGGACAAATTCGAATGGCAGAAGGGCTACAAGTTTTCGACCTACGCTACCTGGTGGATCCGCCAGGGGATTACCCGCGCGATCGCAGATACCGGAAGGACCATCCGCGTGCCGGTACATATGCATGACAGCATCCGAAGATTATTGAAGGTGCGAAGCACCCTTTCCCTGGAATTAGGCCGTGATCCAAAGCCGGAAGAAATCGCGGAGCGTATGAATATGCCGGTATCGAAGGTAAATGAAATCCTGGATTCTGCCTCGGATACCATTTCTCTGGACACGACCGTAGGCGATGGCGAAGACACCGAGCTGGGGGATTTCGTCGAAGATAAGAATGCCCTGTCTCCGGAGGATGCGGCCGCGTACACCATGCTGCAGCAGCAGATTTCAGAGGTTTTAGAATCCCTGACCGACCGGGAACGGAAGGTGATCCAGCTGCGTTTTGGTTTAAAAGACGGAAAAATCTGGACACTGGAAGAGATCGGAGGCATTGAGCACGTGACAAGGGAGCGAATCCGGCAGATTGAAGCCAAAGCACTGCGGAAGCTGCGGATGCCATCGCGGAAAACAAAGCTAATGGGATATCTTTGACCGCCCATCTGTTATCTTTTCCCGGGCACCTGCGTTCCTGATGCCTTTCCATGTCCAATCGCGGCCGTCTGTGCCGCAGGACTGTCCTGCGGCAGGTTTTGAACCATTTTTACCATTTTTCCACAGTTCGATCATTTTTTCTTCACAAAAATCCAGTATTCTCTATACCAGAAGCAGACAGCAAGTGCTTTAAAATCTTTCTTTTTCATACTTGCCGGGGTCAGGAATGATCCCGGCCCTCCCTTTTTTCGGCAGATGAGCCGTATGAGAAAAGCTCTGATTTTTCACCAGTTCTCCTATTTTGGGCAGACAGTCTGCCGGTTCTACAAACTGCATGGTCAGGCAGTGAAACAGACGTTCCTGACTGGAGATACGAAGTGCTTCCGTATTTCCGGTACCGGAACCAAATAAATGCTACTGCGCATCCTCCCAATACACTTCCGCATCCTCATACCCATCGAAGTCATCATAATGGTCATAATAAAACTCCTCCGGGTCGTCATAATCCGATGCATTGTACTCATCGCTGCCGGAACTGCTGCCAGAGCTGCTGCTCGAACTCTTCTTTGAACTGCTTCCGGAACTGGATGATGACGAGGAACTTCCGGAGGAAGCACTGTCTCGCTTATCCCAGACCTGAATCACTTCTCCCTGCACACAGCGGGCAGTAAATATCGTTTTATTTCCGCTTTTAAAATCGTACAAGTTCGCCGTATATGCTTTTCCGTTTACCATTTCCGTATTGTGCCTCACTGTCGAAGAAGGTGTTCCCAGAGCCGTTTTGCCAATATACTCCTCGGCAAGCCCTACATAAGGAACCTTCTTTTTCAGACTCTCAAGAAAAGACTTCTCCTTCTCCGCAGCCCGTTCCGCCGCTTCTTTTTCACGCTGAACCTCTGCTTCCGATTCTGCGATTGCCTTCTCCTCCAGATAACTATCATACTCCTCCGACACCTGCTCTTTAAAAGCATCCAGTTCCGTCTGTATCGCGGAACCGGCGTATTCCAGTTCCAGAGAGGATACCGTTTCGTAGGCCGAGGTAAGATCACCGTCATTATAACTCATATGAGCCTCACACAGCGAAAGCAGCTTATCAATTTCCAATTCTGTATATTGCAGTCCTCTGATCTGCTCTAACTTCTCATCCGCTTCCTCATAAAGCCCCTGCTCGATCAGCTCCTCCGCCTGCCGATAGGTTTCCCTCACCTCCGCCTCATACTCGCGGTTCTGCTCCCAGATATGGTACAGGTACGCAGCAAATATAAGAACAATACAGACGAAAATGCTGCCCTTGAGTAGTCTCTTCTTCATGCGGATCACCTTACTTTCTATCTCCGTTACTTTTCATTATGCCAGTCAGCTAACTGTCATATTGTTGTTCCCTTTCGCTTGCCGGTAGCTATTATCGCTCCAGGCGGACCTTTTCAATTAGCAGGTAGCTTAGTTTGCCTTCTGTCCGATTACTTTGGAACATTTATCTGAAAATAGCATGTGTTTCATATCATTTTCTCTCTATTCGGATTATTTCAAAAATATTTCCATATTATACCCCTTTACAGTTCTCAAAAAAGATAGTAAGATACTAATGAATAAGGAAATCGGATACTCGAAAGAAATGTGTCTAGTTCCTAGTCACTTGTATTTTTTTGTATCCGTCCTAAAAGGAGTTTTCCAAGCGGTCGTCAGTTCCTGAGGACTTTAGGTGGAAGGCTCTTTTGTTTTACCCCATTTTAGATAATCATAAATTCTTATCAAAAGACGAAGCCCAGACTTCTCGGCTGTTTCCGCATGCTCCAGCACATCAACATCATCATTAAAAACCGCCATCAAAACTTCTTCTAACTCATCTAGAGAAATCTGATCTTCTGTCAAATAAGCAATTAAGCGATATGCCTTCTTCTTATCCTTATTTTCATTCTGCCAAATTTGCCTTACAGTTTTATATTCCCCAAGATATTTTCGGTTTTTTTGATAAGTTTTTGAAATAATATTATCAAAATTCATATCTTTAGCGATTCTCATTGCTTCCAGATGTTCATTCTTTACACCGGATAAGTACCTGTGAATAGGAATTTTTTTATTAAAATGCTTCACAACAGCCGGAAATGCATATTCAAGAAGTTCATCGTTTGAAAATTCCAAATCATTCAATACAACATTCCGATACCACTCATTCCCCGAAATGCCACTTAAACCTTTTAATCCAAGATCTTTCGCCTTGCCTATTGCCAGCACCAATTCATCATCTGCCACACGCTCATCTTCCAAAGCTGCAACTCTTAAATTAGCTGTTGTCTCATTTGTCAATGTAAAGTCATATAATTCCTGCCTAAAACGCCGCAACAACCGCACCGGCAATTTAGACTTTTTATTCGCCAGCTCTCTGTAAAGCAACTGGAAATCCTCCAGAACTATCCCCCGCATATTTAAAGGACGATCATTTACCATAATCGTATACTGCGTGATTTCAGCACCAACATGCCCTTTTTTATATTCCACAAAGACAAATCTGTTTTGCAAAATATTCAGCTGATCATCATCCAGACAGTCCACAATTCCCTTAATAATACTCTGCACATTCCGATCGCTAATAGAATAACCAAGAAAAATAATCGGATATTCCATAAACAGCGTCATTAGTTTTGCAATCAGATATGCACTCTTTTGATCAAATTCACGATAATCCTGCTCGGTAATCACAAGGCTCTCCGGTCGTTCCAGAGAACCGTGTATCTTATAGATCTCCGCAATTCCCTGAATTGGTGCAAAAATCAACTGAGATTGACCAACATACTTTGTAAACTCGCTCAGATGATCTTCCAAAAACGAATCATAATTCGTTGTTATTACACCTGCAATCCCTCTTTCAGAAACATCGTGGAGTATTTTAATTTCATCTGCATAGGCTTCCTGCTCTTGTGCAATGCTTTTCAAATAAGCCGCAATCTCAACCTTAAACGGAGATACGCCCTCTTTTACTTTCTGTATCTCATGAGAATTAGCTCTTCGAATGCTGCTATCTGAAAACCACTTCTCGTCGTAATCTTTTTGTATCAATTCAGCAATCTTTGGCAGAATTCCATATTCGCACTCCATGTTTCTGGCCTTGGATTCATAACTGTTGAAAATAAATTCGTCGTCATTAATCTCCTTCGCAAAATGCTCCAATAACCCTCGCCAGTCCGGTAAATTCAGATATCTTCTGCTGACACCGGAGCCAACAAATAGAAATGGCGTGGTATTGAATTCGTTTACAATATCCTTAATCGTCATTGCGGTCACCTGCTTTCCAACAACTGATATTTATAAGATTTCTTCACTTAGTTAGTAATGATGTCACGCAAAGCAGTGCTATTAATTTATTTCGCTTTTTCATCATCGTTCTCTTCCCCTTTTTCCTATGTAAGCTGAAAGGTAAAACCTACGCTAACATCGTAATTCCGTTTTCCTTCGTTCATTTCCAATTTATTAGATGTAAAACCAGGCATTCAATCAATCTGCAATATAAATATTTTCGCTATCGAAGAAAACATTCATAGGCTCATTGTAAATCCTGCTGATTTTTTCAATGCCTTGCACGAAAGGTACTGTACAGCTCATAGATGCCTCTATCAGAGGATGCATAGCTTTGTCTGTCTTAGCAGCATTCATGTCCCCCAGCTTATCACCAGCGGAAAGTAATAGTTCATCTACCGGGCCTTTACTGATAACCGGTATTCTGGAAATTACCTTTCCAGCCCCTTTACTGATACCAGAGGCCCCGCCAGTGAACACCGTCTGAACCGAAGATTTTGAAATATCTTCCAGTCGATTATAACAGTCCGTATACAACTCCCGGAACTGATACGCCAATTCCTCTATCTTAAGTATAACATTCTTCAGATACGACTCATCAAAATTTCCCAAAAGCATAACCTCCAGGAAAGATGCAAGGGAAAACTGATAAAGAGCCATTTGATAATCTCGAAAGGCATCCTGTATTTTCCGCAGCTTTGCATTTACCTCCTGGTCACTATGAATCAGGCTTCTTTTCTCCATCACAGATCGGATTTTCTCACGAAACAGCTGAATGCTCTGCTCGGCATCCCGCCTGATGTCCTGCACAAGAATATGCTTGTTTGTCTTATATTTTTCATTATTCCAGTTAAACTTATAGTTATTGACCACATCTATCAGAGTATTAATATTACCGCGCAGCTTCGCCTTTTCCTTTGCTTTCAGAAAATCCATCATTTCCTGCTGCATCTGTTGAATACTGTCCAGTTTCTTCTCAATATTCATCAAAGCAGCTGCCATACTAAGCATAGTCGGATCACACGGAAGCTGCGTAAGCTCTGCCTGACCGCCTCCCACTGCACCAGTCTCAGTAGGCAGAGACCCTAAATATTTAGAGCTGCCGGAGAACTGCATCATCTTCAGTCCTTTTGTATTAACATAATACAAACCGCTGCCTCCAGCTCCACTGACCACCGATTGAATACCAGAAACCAGCGGTTGAAATGCAGTTCCCATTGCGGACAGATTCGCCAACGGATATTTCTGATACGCAGCTGTTCTTAGTTCTTCTTCCGGAATGGATGGCAGATATCCCACACCCATAGCTATGGTTTTTAATTCTGTCTGCTGTTTTAATTCCAACTCTTCCATAACTTTTCCCTCTCTGTCTCCAATAACTTTATATGCCACTATTTACTCCAAAGAATTCCTCTACTATAAGGTTTAGCTGCTCAGCAATAACTGTAAACTCCTGATTCAAATCCAACGTCCTGACATCTATCCGGTTTCCGCTCATTTGATATGACTGATCCGGCTGTATAGTTTCATCTGTGCGAGCGTACAATAACATGCCTGAAGCGGAGTGCGGCCTGCCTGCGAATTCTGTATCTTTATTTTTTACATACGTAAATATCTGATATAAGTTATTTGAGTGCAGGCTATGAATACCATACTGTTCCTGTGTAGTGTGAGAGTAATACTTTGCATCAATAATCAGAACCGTATTCTGACGGGAAAGCATAATATCGCTCTGCATAACGGGCAGCATAGTTCCGATGCCATCATCCAATGCCCAGTTAATCTGCGATGCTGAAACATGCAGTTCCGGAAATTTTTTTCTATAATATTCGAGTATAAACTTTTCATACAACCGGCACATACGCTGATCATCTACAAATGACGCCAACTTGTTTTCTCCGTCTTCGGTTGTCAACAGCATTCCCTGCAAGACAAGCTGGCATATACTGATGAGCATCTGGTATGTCTGATTGTTTCTGT
The DNA here is from genome assembly GCA_021199475.1 of Lachnospiraceae bacterium. GTDB lineage: Bacteria > Bacillota > Clostridia > Lachnospirales > Lachnospiraceae > Choladousia. The sequence goes on along the minus strand of JAJQHZ010000135.1, from coordinate 7,354 downwards.
GGAACCGCAGTCTCTCCCATTGTATGAAAGATGGTTCTATCAGACTTATCTCTGAAAAATACAACATTTCCTTTTTCAGAACATCCTTATACTCTGTTTCTACCTCACGACTCCTCAGCAAAAGCATGGCAGTCGTTTTCAAAATCTGGTTCAGGAGATTATTCTCCGTCAGTTCATCATATTCACAGGTAAGTTCTTGTTCGCGGGCAATCTTATGCCTTATAGTTCCAGGCATATCAATTCTGCCGCGCACAGTACGAATATCCTCCAATTTATATTGATATTCCCGATAAAGTCCATGCTTTAACTGCTGTCCTATTCCCTTACACAATATGGCAGCAAACAGATTCTGAGTATTGTCAAATTCTTCGGTTGCCACCTCGTCGAAGTTTGACTGTTGCAAAATTCGAAACGCATAGGACAGCATATAGTAAATATTTTTTATTCGGATATTCTTATTCTGCTTCATTGCAGTACTCCATGCAGGATGTTGCTCCAGCGCTGAAGTTTCGCCGGATCGTCAAACCAGTATTCATTCAGCATAGGAAGAATGTCAAAATCTACTACAGATTGCATCTTCTCATCTGTGCATTCACCCCAGTTGCTGAAATAACTATGACCGATACAAAAACCCTTCCCAAGAGACCTGTCATTCGCTATTTCGATATTAAGCTCTTTAATTTTATCGATAAGCTGATTGAATGTCTCATTATCCAGCTTATTCTGGTAACGAACAAAGCCATCCGAATCAAAGCCAGGTACCATTTCATAAAAGCTAAATCGGCGGCGAAGAGCATAATCAATCATAGCAAGACTTCTGTCAGCTGTATTCATCATACCAATGATATAAAGATTTGCAGGTACGGAAAATGTAACCCCGTTATAAGCCATTGTGATCTTCGTCCCCCGGTAATTGTTTTCAATCAGCATCAGGAGTTCGCCAAAAATTTTGCTCATGTTCCCACGGTTTATTTCATCAATAATAAAGAAATAATCTTTTTTCGGCTGATTTGCAGCCTTCTGACAGAATTTATAGAAAATTCCTGTTCTTAACTCAAATCCATTTTCAGACGGTTTATACCCCATAATAAAGTCTTCATAAGAATAATTCTGGTGGAACTGGACAAACTCAATACGGCTGTCATCTTTTTCTCCCATAATGGAGTAGGCCAGTCTCTTTGCTGCGAATGTTTTGCCGACACCGGGAGCACCCTGGAGAATGAGATTCTTCCGGTTTTTAAGCACAGAAACGAGCATATCGTATCCTGACTCAGTCATATAAACTTCATCCAAAAAGCCGGACTTATCATATTTTTCAATATTGTCTTCGTTTACGACAGGGTTATCTTCCCGGATCATGTCCATGATAAAATCATATTCGCCCGGTGTTAATTTAAAGAGGCTGCCCTGTGGCATACTGAAATACTCCATGTTCTCGAGTTCGGGACAGGATTTCAGTGCAGCAAAATCAATCGGAGAAGACAATCCTTCTATTTTTTCAAAATAAATTTTCTGATCATCCTGTTCTGCGCTTACACGAAGAAGGGCTACGATCTGTTTTACTGGGGTTGACTCATAGCCAATAACCATATCGCCAGCCCTGGCAGCCAAAAAGTTCCGGAATATCCGACGCTTGTTCCCGTTTTCATTGAAAAGAGTGTATTCTTTGACTTCTTTTACAGCCATGGCCGCCATACTCCAGATTTTTGGATTCGCATTCAAAAACCAGAAGTTCCTTGTCTCCTTTTCTGAATCCTGAGCGTATAGACGTACTTCAGATAAATCCACCCTGTTTAAAGCATCACTAAGTTCATCACGAAGTTTCCATACATAGGAACCTTCCTCATCATTATCTGCAATTTTTCCAACGTAAAGCACCGGCCAAAGGCGAGCATTTTCCTCATCCCTGACCATAACAGGACATCCTGTCTTCTTTACAATTCTCTTTGCAAGTGCAACCGATCCACTATTATAAAAGTTTTTCGTTTCACCATATTTTGTCGAAAGCTGGGTACAGGTAGCTTTGCCGCCATAGTCCAGCATTCTCTTCATTATTTCCAAGCTGCTTTCCGTAAAAATCTCACTGTCACCCAAAAGGCCAACCCAATCATCTACACTCAGTGCAGGCGTATAATCAGATGGCCACCAGCCGTCTTTTTCTGTTGTATCACTGCCTTTGTTATAATACCTGCTGATATAGAATCCGACATCAACCGTAAGAGTCTTTAATTCCGGATCATCATAGCAGGTTGGAGTAATCTGTGCTTTCAACATATTTTTCAATTCTTCATCCTGGTGAAGTTCTGTACAGATTTCATCGTATAGTGCCATGAAATTACGGATATTGTCAGCATATTTTCCTTTTTTAAACGAATAATCACATTCAAGCTCATCAGCAACCGCCTTAACCTCGCTGAACTTGTAAATATAATATTTATCCGGATACTTCAGCCACAGGTAAGTCGTGATAGCGTTTTCATATTGATAATGCTGAGCCGCTCCATTACCATAGCGTTCAAGAAGAAGATTTGATTTATTTTTGAAGTCAGAAATACGGCCGTACAAATCTTTACTCTCATCAAACAGATCGATAAACATGGCACGGACTTCTTCCGGTACTGCCTGCGCAAAGTTTGTAATCATCTTGGCCGGGAAATTATTGAGTGAACCCAACAGATTCCCCGTCTGCGACAGTGACATTTTAAGCATTTGTGGAAAATCACTGCTATTGATATCCCAGTTGAGTTGAAAGCACTTTACCGCCTCCCATTTATATTTTTCATCCGGCCATTGCTTGTCCACAAACCGCTTTTTGTATTCAGCAAGCGCATCCTTCAGGCGAAATTTATCAAACACTACTGTCTCCTCCTACTCTGCATTTCTTAAGCTCTTATAGATTTCATCCGTAAAAATGCCAAGAACCTGATGCTTTATTTCATCATTACTAAGCAGCAGAGAGAAGAAATCCTGATTCTGCGACAGTCCTTCAATAAGAGCATCGTCGATATCGTCAAAATAGGAAAACTCAAAATCCTGAACCGTATTGTTCTTCGCACTGGTCTTGAGTCGTTCTGATTTCAATAGAATATCTCTGATTTGCAGCATTGCCTTAACTGCCACATCGTTGTCGTAGGCTTTTCCAGTTCGGGAATTAATTTCCGCAATAATCTGGGAAAGCCTTTCTTCTTTTGCTTCGGTAAGACCAAAGCTCTCGGCTGTCGGCAATTTCGTGACAGGTTGCGCTACCAGTTTTGTTTCCGTATGTTCTTCAGCCTTCTTCTGGACAAAATTCGTCGCTTTGATTTTTCCATCCAGATCATAGCCGCCGCCGGGATGCTTGATGTTTATGTAGGAAAGCAAATACGTCATAAAATTATATTTTTTATGCAAATCCACATCCTCAAAGCAGGACACCTGCAGCATAAATTCATAGAAGCGGATAAAGCTGCGCATGAGGGATACAATCTCCATCTGCGTTTTCACATCGTATGTTTCGATCATGTTCTTTGCCCGTTTGAAGTAGAAGGTCATTTTCTGCTTATCCTTGGAAGAAATCGTTCCTTTGTAGAGCAGTTCGTTCACCTTTTCCACGTCGTCTGGGTCGATTACTGTATACGCATCAATCTTTGCCTCGATGTCATAGATTGCAGTCGGAGTGACCGAGTTGGATAGCAGCGTAGTCGTGTAGTAAGTCGAGAATGCGTCCGTGATTTCCTCATAAGTATTCACGAAGTCCAGTACAAAAGTTTTCTTCTCAAACGGCGGACAAATCCGGTTCAAACGGGATAACGTCTGGACAGCAGAGACGCCCTTCAGCTTTTTCAACACATACATAGCGCAGAGCTTCGGCTGGTCAAATCCGGTCTGATATTTATTGGCAACCAGCAGAACATTATAATCATCCTTATCAAATTCTGTCGTCAACCTGTCCTCTGAAAAGCCATTCATGCCAGCCTCGGTATATTCCTTCTCATCTCCCGGCAGATGCACCTTGCCGGAGAAAGCCACCAGAGCATGGATATCGGAATACCTTTTCTTTGTGATGTATTCCTCAAGCGCCTGACGATATTTCACCGCGCCCTGTCTGGATGCTGTCACGACCATTGCCTTGGCATTGCCGCCGAGTTCGCTCATCACGCTGGTACGGAAATGCTCCACAATGACCTCAATGCGCTGCGCAATGTTGGTTTCGTGTAATTCCACGAACCGGGCAATTTGCCGCTTGGCATCGGAGGTTTTGCAGCGGGGATCTTCCTCTATCTCCTTGTTGATTTGATAGAAGGTCTGGTATGTCGTGTAGTTCGCAAGCACATCCAGAATAAAGCCTTCCTCGATGGCCTGTTTCATAGAGTAGAGGTGGAATGCCTCCCTCTGTCCCCTAGTGTTCAGCCGCCCAAAGAGCTGCAAAGTTGTCGGCTTCGGCGTAGCGGTGAAAGCGAACATAGAAACATTCGCCTGCTTTCCGTTGCGGCGGATTTCGTCCGTAATCATATCCTCTGCATCCAGCTCTACCTGTTCACCAGCACCGAGCGTCTGAGTGACAGCAGCCATGTCCTTGCCGGACGTGGAGGAATGTGCCTCATCAATGATAACGGCAAAACGCTTCTCTTTTAATCCCTTGACGCTGTCCACGATAAACGGGAACTTCTGAATCGTAGTGGCGATAATCTTTGTATTGCCTTTCAGTGCAGCCGCCAGGTCATCGGAGTTGCACTTTTCATCCATTACTCGAATCAGTCCTGCTTTATGTTCCAACCCCATAACGGCTTTCTGAAGCTGACGGTCAACCACTACACGGTCAGTGACAATAATCACGTTATCAAAGATGATTTTGTTGTCTGCATCATGCAGAGAGGTCAGGCGGTGCGCCAGCCATGCGATGGAATTGGTTTTGCCGGAACCTGCACTGTGCTGAATCAGATAATTCTGCGCTGTCTTGTTTACCTGCACATCCGCCAGCACCTTACGAATCACGTCCAGCTGGTGATAGCGAGGGAATATAATATTCTCAGACCGCTTTATTTTTCCTGTTACCTCATCCTCTTTTTCTTTTGTCTCAATGAAGATGAACTTGGAAATCAGGTCGAGTATCGTATCCTTTGTGAGGATGTCCTCCCACATATACGATGCACTGTATTTATCCTTGTAAGTCGGATTGCCTGCTCCAGCATCGATGCCCTCGCCATTGCCCATATTGAAGGGAAGGAAGAAGGTGGCGCTCCCCGCTAATTTGGTGGTCATATAGACTTCTTCCAAATCCATCGCAAAATTTACAAGCACACCTGCCTTAAAAAGGAACAGGCGAGTCTTGGGATTACGGTCAGTACGATACTGATAAATAGCATCCTGATAAGACTGCCCTGCTGCATTGCACTTCAACTCGAAGCTCATGATAGCAAGTCCGTTCAGGAAAATAACCAGGTCAATGCGCTCATCGTCACTGGCCCAGACTTCCTCCATAACAGAGAAGATGTTTTTCTCATATTTTGCCAGCAAATCCTTGTTGAAAGTGGTGGCAGGCCTGGTGTACATCAGATTCAGTGTCATGTTGGAAATCTCGATGCCGTGCTTCAGCACATTCAAGAGGCTGCCGCGTGTCTTGGTAACTTCCGCTCCGATAAAGCTAACGATGGTATCCTCCAGGTCGTCCTTGTAGATTTTCCGAAGGGTCGCCATCTCATCCGGCTGCGTATCGTTCAGGAAGCGGAACAGCAATTCACGGTCGCAGGCAAAATAGCGGTCATAATTTACCGCCTTGCGGATTTCATAACCGTTGTCCTGTGACAGCCGCTCCATGATAAAATGCTGATATTCTTTCTCAGACAGAATGGAGTTATGCCCGGAAATTTTTCTGGCATATGTTGTCAAACGCTCTACTTGTTCTGTCTGCATTTTTTCTTTATCAGCCATCAGACCGGCACCTCCTTCTTTCCAGTCACATATTCGTAGATGAGCGACTTCTTGTATTCGGCAAGCGTGTCAAGCTGCTTTTGTTTGTCTGCGAGAATACTGTCGATTTCCGTACATTTACAATCGAGATAATTGGCGATGGATTGTTGTTCTTCAACCGGTGGATATGGGATATATGTGTTTCCGAAATCCGAAAAAGCGATATTTTTCCCATCCCGCAAGGTCATCGTATATGAGTTCATTTTTTCAATAAACCCTGTATCTTTGAATAGATATTTATAATAACCATCTGCAATAGGTACCAAAGGATAGAACACCTGATATGCAGGCGAGACAACTCCCTCGTATTCAGAATATTCAAATCCGCCCTGAAAGCTGCGCAAGCTAATACAGAAATCACCTTTATGAATAGTTTTTAATAAAGATAAATCTGCTTTATCATTTAGTTTGACCGCAGACATTCCAGTTAGCTCCTCATACATGGACTGAGGTATCACACCAAATTTTTGCGTAGGGGACAGGAGCTGCAATTCTATTGTGTTCCCTCTGTGACTTCGTTGCATAAACAAATATTTCCCTCGTTCCAATACCCATCTATCTGGTATATTTCCCAACCATGAATATCCGCTGCCCTTCATCTCCGCATCAGGATTCAGTCCTTTCGTAACTGCCTCGGTAATGACACTGCGCTTGTATTGTTCCAGCGTCTCAATCTGTGTCGCGATGTCAGCAGTGAGGGTGTCAATTTCGGCACCCTTGCGGTCGAGATAAGCAGCGATGGATTGCTGTTCTTCTACTGGTGGATATGGGATATATGTGTCTCCAAAATCCGAGAAGGCGATATTTTTCCCATCTCGCAAGGTCATCGTATATGAGTTCATTTTTTCAATGAACCCAGTATCTTTGAATAGATATTTATAATAACCATCTGCAATAGGCACTAAAGGATAGAACACCTGATACGCAGGCGAAACAACTCCCTCGTATTCAGAATATTCAAATCCGCCCTGAAAGCTGCGCAAGCTAATACAGAAATCACCTTTATGAATAGTTTTTAATAAAGATAAATCTGCTTTATCATTTAGTTTGACCGCAGACATTCCAGTTAGCTCCTCATACATGGACTGAGGTATCACACCAAATTTTTGCGTAGGGGACAGGAGCTGCAATTCTATTGTGTTCCCTCTGTGACTTCGTTGCATAAACAAATATTTCCCTCGTTCCAATACCCATCTATCCGGAATATTTCCCAGCCAAGAGTATCCGCTGTCTTTCATTGCACGCATAATGTATCACCTCATTCAAACAGTCTTGCCACGCGCTCAGACACTGACTTCTCCAGCTCGACGAATCGGCTCTCCAGTTCTTCGCTTGGCGTCGGCTGTTGGTATTTATACGATAACTTCCCGTATTTCGGGACTAATTTCGCGGCCTATTGTCCGGC
>JAJQHZ010000143.1 GCA_021199475.1 Lachnospiraceae bacterium | reverse complement strand
ATACTATTAAGCTTAGGAATGAGCAATATATGGCGCTTGATAAACTCGTGCGGTCTCAGTTTACAACGAGCTGGGAGTACGGGATATGTGTATACTGGAAGCATCGGAGGAGAAAGGCATTTATATAGCTGAGATTGATATGGATTTATTGCGGGACTATCGCGAGCATGGGTGATGGGAGAGAAGTATCGCCATCCGGAAACGGGTGCCTTTTTCTGATTTTAGGGAATACGCAATAACTGATTTATGCTATAATAAATTATCTGATTTGTGTAGCAGTACAGATGACGAGGAGTTATATGATGGTCAGGAATAATTTGGAAATCGATATCAAAGTGAAGTGCATGGAAGAAGGTATGACGCAGGCACAGCTTGCGGAGAAAATTGGCACGACCAGCCCTTATGTGAATCGGATTATTAAGAAGGGCGATACCGTGATAAACAAGACTTTCGTCAATATGGTGGAAGCGCTTGGGTATGATATTGAGATAAAATATGTGAAAAGAGAAGTCTGAGTTTGGAAAGGATAGTGAGGGGTTATATGGCAGAACAAATATACTCACTTGGAGAAGAAACAGAGCAGGTTGAGTTTAAGAAAAGTACCGGCGATTTATCCGAATATTAAGAAAGAACATTATGGAGACCAGACTGTGGTAAATCCGCAAGCCAATTCGCAGAAATCCGCTGATTACGCGCACTTTATACTATTCCAAGGACATGGAGAGCTTTGCGACTGGTTTGAAGCGGATTCAGGATGCATGTGATGAGGCTGGGTGCAAGGTTGAGTACTATGGAGATGAATATGGTTTCACTGTTCGCTTTTATCGTCATTGCGGTAAAGGTTGGGGAACAGATATGGGTGCCAAAACGACAGGTTCCAAAGTGCCAAATGTCACTTTGGATGTCACTTTGGGAGTCATTTTGGAAAATCCGGTTGAGGCATCTGTTTTTGAGTTGATTAGAGAAAATGCCTCCATAACAATTCCACAAATGGCAGAAAAGTTATCTATAAACAGAAGGACAGTTCAAAGGGCTATTAATTCTCTGAAGGAAAAGGGGATTATTGAGCGAAAAGGCGGTAAGCGTTACGGGTATTGGGATGTAAAGAATTAAGAAAGTAGTATGGAGGTCAGTTATGGAAATAAAATATAAACGTTTATCGTATGACGAATTAGAAACATTCATTTCTATGAGAATGCATCAATTGCGCGAAGAAGGGGCAACTGAAAATATTGATTTGCGACCAGCTTTGTTTTCATACTATGAAAAACATATGGCGGATAAGACGTTTGTTTCATGGATTGCTATGGATGGCAATAAAATTGTAGGAACGAGTGGAATGTCTTTTGTTGAGAAACCGCCATATTTCGGATGCCCAAGTGGGAAAATAGGGTTACTGTCCAGTATGTTTACAGATAGGGATTACAGAAGAAAAGGAATTGGGAAAAGACTGCTCTCATTAGTCGTAGAAGAAGCCAGACAGTATGGGTGTGGCACAGTACAAATAACAGCGTCTGATATGGGAGTATTGCTTTATACTGATTACGGTTTTGTAAAGAATGGAAACTTTATGCAATATCGGCTGTGATTTTCCGGTTTACAGCAGAGACGCTACGGATGGGAGACATCGGCAATGATTGTATCGGCTGCGCCCACACCTTATCATATGCAGAATAATCACCCCACAACGATGAACATAGTGCATTATCGTTGAAAGGGTATGTGCGTTCATCGTTACATTGTATCAAAATTGGCAGGGCAATGGATGATGAGTATGGCTGCGGTGTGATTGGGAAGAACAGTAGAATTACTTTGTGAAAACAGGGAAATGAGTGTATAATAGTACAATCCGGGAGTCGGAATTTCTGAAACCATATCTGGACTACAGTGGTGATGAATTCAGAAAGGAAGCGATGGCCGACCGCAGAAAATTTCCGACGGAGTTCGGAGATCCGGCTTTTGGGATTACCCTTAAAGAGATTAATATGATTTCCCGCTATCCGACGGTGCGGGATTATGTGGATTCTATGGAGTGCACGATTGAGCGGTTTGATGATGCGGCAAGGGCTGGAAATGTTCCTTCTCTGTATTTCTGCTGCGGCGATCAGGATTCCTGCTGTGAGAAGGTAAAGGAATTCCGGAAGCATGCGGAGAAAATGGGTGTAACGGATATCGGGTATGAATTTGTGCCCGGATACGGCCACGACCGTATGGATGTGACGCTGGAACGGTGTTTTGCGCATTTCCGGTTTTAATTCTTTGATGGTACAAGGGTCAGGCCTGCAATCGGCACGAAGGCCTGTATCCGGATTGAATAAGTTGAGAGAGATTTCCCAGGAGGTTGGTATGATTCAGGATTTGGGAGGAGAGCACAGATTTCATAATGAGTATCGGCCGGATGCCCGACCGAAAATGGACAGCCGGATTTTGTTTTACCGCGGACGTGAAATTCTGGTGAAACGGGAAGAAAACAGGATTTCTTTTTTGACCTGGGGCGAAATAAGGCAGATGGGTATCTTTCGGGAGGAGGAAGCAACGTACCTGTTCTCCATCGATGATACTGATTATTTTCTGTTTCGGGAGTTTGGAGAATCCGGTTTTTCGAAGAGGATACCGGTACGGCCGGAACCGGATGAGCATCAGACCCACACAGATGAGAACCGTTACGTGTATTCTCTGGATGATATGCCGGACTATTTCCCGGATTATACCTGGGAAAAGATTGAACGGATGCGCCAGGCGGCTCCGGCTGGCGCCGCATTTGCAGGAGTCACCGGGATGCAGCTTTTTGGCTGGTACCGGAGCCGACGCTTCTGTCCGGCCTGCGGAAGGCGCATGGTGCACAGTGCGAAGGAGCGGATGATGCACTGTGAAGCCTGCGGGCAGGTGGAGTATCCGAAAATCTGTCCGGCTGTGATTGTGGCTGTGACGCATCAGGACCGGATTCTGCTGACGAAATACGCTGGCCGCTCGTTTAAAAAGTATGCTTTGATTGCGGGCTTTGCCGAAATTGGCGAGACCATCGAGGACACGGTACGCCGCGAGGTGATGGAAGAGGTTGGACTGAAAGTGAAAAATATCCGCTATTATAAAAGTCAGCCCTGGTCCTTTACGGATACGCTGTTGATGGGATTTTTCGCAGAGGTGGATGGCGGCAGTGAGATTCTGTTGGATGAGACGGAGCTTGCGGAAGGAAAATGGTGTACACGCGAAGAAGTGCCGGAAGATGACGGGGTGAGTCTGACGCGGGAGATGATGAGAGTATTTAAGAACGGAGGTACGGGGAACGCATTGTAAAATCGAATGCGAGACCGGAATATTTGTGCGTTCAGGGAGCTGCAATTGGTTCCCTGATTTTTATGTTTTCATTTTAAAATCTCTGTGCTATAATCGGTGTCATCCGGTATATTGCCATCTGGTGCGGCTTTTTATAAAGAAGTGCCATCATTTCGGATTATCATGTATAGGATCATCATACATAGAATTATCAGGCGGGATACCGGTAAAGGGAAATGCGAAAGGCCTTGAGGGCGACAGGTGAATGGTATGGAAAAGAAGAATAGAAAATACTTCCCGTTTTTTGTGGATCTTTCAGATAAAAAGGTGGTGGTGATCGGAGCCGGTACGATTGCCAAGCGGCGTGTTCGCGTGCTTGTCGATTTTACCGGTCATCTTTGCGTGATTGCACCGGAGATTAATCCGGAGCTTCGGGAGCTGGAGCAGGCGGGGAAGCTGACGATTTTCCGGAAAAACTATGAAAGAGACGATATCGCGGATGCGTTTCTTGTGATTGCGGCGACAAATGACCGCAGGCTGAACCAGGAGATCTATGCAGCCTGCAAGGAAATGGGGATTCCGGTCAATGTCTGCAACGACAAGACCCGCTGCGATTTTTATTTTCCGGTGCTCGCTTATAACGATACGATTGTTGCGGGCGTGAGCTCCGGCGGGCGCGATGCGGCGGGCTCCAGGCGCGTTGCGAACCGGATTCAGGAGATGCTGGGAGAGCCGGAGAGGGCATCCGCGCCCTCTGCGTCTGTGAGCAGTGCCGCAGAGGATGGGACACCTGCCGACAGGGACAATCCAGATACGTTTTGTGAAGGTGCGCGGACAGTCCTTCCGCCGGATGTGCGGTTCGTCCGCATTTATACGGACGGCGCGGCGCGGGGCAACCCGGACGGCCCGGGCGGTTATGGCGTACTGCTTCTTTTTGAGGATGCTTCCGGAACGCTTCGAGAGCTGGAGTTTTCGCAGGGCTATGTGAAAACGACGAACAACCGCATGGAGCTGATGGCGGCGATCGTCGGACTCGAGGCACTCGATCACCCCTGTGAGGTTCAGATCTATTCGGATTCCCAGTATCTTGTGAACGCATTCAATCAGCACTGGATCGACAGCTGGATCAAAAAGGACTGGAAGCGCGGCAAGAATGAGCCGGTAAAAAATATCGATCTCTGGAAGCGCCTGCTGGCGGCTGCCGGACCGCATCGGATTACGTGGAACTGGGTCAAAGGGCATGACGGGCATCCGGAGAATGAGCGCTGCGATGAGCTGGCGACTGGTGCGGCGGATGGGGAGAACCTGATCGAGGATATCATGTTATAAATTTAATAATTTTCTGTTGAAATGCAAAAATCACTGTGCTATCATTATTCGCAGTGCGTTATGAGTATCGATCCATTCGCCTTGCGTGAATGGATTTCTGCCGTAACGGTGCGGGACAGAAACGTTTGTGTGCCCGAATCAGACATAGAGTAAGACATCATGAAAGAGAACAGATAACGAGGAGGAACCGTCGTGAAAAAGTACGGAGTAAATGAGTTAAGACAAATGTACCTGGATTTTTTCAGGAGCAAGGATCATCTGGTGATGAACAGCTTTTCACTGGTGCCGCACAATGACAACAGCCTGCTGCTGATCAACGCGGGCATGGCGCCGCTGAAGCCTTATTTTACCGGTGCGGAGATTCCGCCGAAAAAGCGGGTGGCGACCTGCCAGAAATGTATCCGCACGGGTGATATTGAGAACGTTGGAAAGACTGCCCGCCACGGTACTTTTTTTGAGATGCTGGGGAACTTTTCGTTTGGCGATTATTTTAAAAAAGAGGCGATCGGCTGGTCCTGGGAGTTTTTGACCGAAGTGGTCGGGCTGGATCCGGACCGCCTGTACCCGTCGGTGTATCAGGATGACGATGAGGCGTGGAACATCTGGCATGAGCAGATCGGGATTGCGCCGGAGCGGATTTTCCGGTTTGGGAAAGAAGATAATTTCTGGGAGCATGGTGCGGGACCGTGCGGGCCGTGCTCGGAGATTTATTATGACCGCGGGGAGAAATACGGCTGTGGGAAGCCTGGCTGTACGGTCGGCTGTGACTGCGACCGCTATATTGAGATCTGGAATAATGTCTTTACGCAGTTTGAGAATGACGGCAAGGGCAATTATGAGCTGCTGAAGCAGAAGAATATTGATACGGGCATGGGTCTGGAGCGTCTGGCTGTGGTTGTGCAGGACGTGGATTCGATTTTTGACGTGGATACGATTCAGGCACTGCGCGATAAGGTCTGCGAGGTGGCGAAGACGGTCTACAAGACCGATGAGAAGAAGGATGTCTCCATCCGCCTGATCGTGGATCACATCCGATCAGCGACATTTATGATTTCGGATGGTATCATGCCGTCCAATGAGGGCCGCGGTTATGTGCTCCGCCGCCTGATCCGCCGCGCGGCGCGGCATGGGCGCATGCTTAGCATCGAGGGCAGCTTCCTTTCGAAGCTTTCTGAGACGGTGATTGAGGGTTCAAAGGCCGGTTATCCGGAACTGGAGGAGAAGAAGGAATTTATCTTTAAGGTTCTCTCACAGGAGGAGGAAAAGTTCAGCCGCACGATTGATCAGGGTCTGTCCATCTTAAATGAGCTGGAGGCGAAGCTTTCCGCAGAAGGAAAGACGACGCTGGAAGGAGCAGAGGCGTTCGTGCTCTATGACACCTATGGCTTCCCGCTCGACCTGACGAAGGAGATTCTGAAAGAAAAAGGCTACACCATTGATGAGGATGGGTTTAAGGTCTGCATGGAGGAGCAGCGGCAGAAAGCGCGCGCAGCCCGTGCGACGACAAATTATATGGGTGCGGATGCGACGGTTTATGATCAGATTCCGGCTGCGATTACCACGGAATTCGTCGGCTATGACACGCTGTGCTGTGAGTCAAAGATTACGGTGCTTACGACGGAGACAGAGCTTACGGAGGCGCTCACCGAGGGTGTGCGCGGCACTGTGATTACAGAGCAGACGCCATTTTACGGCACGATGGGCGGCCAGGAAGGCGATAAGGGAGAGATTTCCTGCGCGGCAGGACGCTTTGTGGTGGAGGACACCATTCATCTGCTCGGCGGAAAATATGGCCACGTCGGCTATATGGCAGAGGGGATGATTAAGACGGGCGATACAGTGACGCTTACGGTCAACGAGGCGGGGCGCACGAATACCTGCCGGAACCACAGTGCAACCCATCTGCTTCAGAAGGCGCTGAAGACAGTGCTTGGCTCCCATGTGGAGCAGAAGGGCTCCCTCGTGACACCGGATCGGCTTCGCTTTGACTTCGCGCATTTCCAGGCGATGACCGCAGAGGAAATTGCGCAGACGGAAGCACTTGTCAACCGCGAGATCGCTGCGGCCCTTCCGGTTGAGACCCGCATCATGAGCATTGAGGATGCGAAGAAGACCGGCGCGATGGCACTGTTCGGGGAAAAATACGGCGACGAGGTGCGCGTAGTTTCCATGGGAGACTTTTCAAAGGAGCTCTGCGGCGGCACGCATGTATCGAATACTTCTGTTATCACGACCTTCAAAATTGTATCCGAGGCGGGTGTGGCTGCCGGTGTGCGGCGTATCGAGGCGCTGACCGGTGAGGGCGTGTTCGCTTATTATAGAAAGCAGGAGCAGGAGCTCATTGAAGCGGCTAAGCTTCTGAAGACGACTCCGGCCGGCGTTCATGAAAAAATTGCGGCGCTGCTTTCCGAATTGAAGGCGGCGAACAGTGAGAACGAATCGTTAAAGAGCAAGCTTGCAAAGGACGCGCTCGGCGATGTGATGGATCAGGTCTGCGAGGTAAATGGCGTGAAGCTGCTCGCGACAAAGCTGGAGGGCGTGGATATGAACGGCCTGCGTGAACTGGGCGACCAGCTGCGGGAGAAGCTTGGCGAGGGTGTGGTCCTTCTGGCTTCCGTGACGGACGGGAAGGTCAGCCTGATGGCGGCTGCGACCGACGGCGCGATGAAAAAAGGCGCTCATGCGGGCAATCTGATCAAGGGCATTGCGGCGATGGTCGGCGGAGGCGGCGGCGGACGCCCGAATATGGCGCAGGCCGGCGGTAAAAATCCGGCCGGTGTGGACGTGGCGCTGGAGAAAGCAAAGGAAGTGCTCGGAGCGCAGGTGAAGTAAAAAAGGGAACCGCAGAATGTTCGGAACTGTTTTACAAAAAAACTGTTGACGAAAGCGGAATTTATGGTATACTGGTTGCAGTGCAATAAAATACCCAGACAGTTGTATGTCTTGCACAATCTGCAACTGGAGGGAGGTTAGGTGTGAGACAATGTCAAATGTTATCGTAAAAGAAAACGAATCACTGGACAGCGCTTTACGCCGTTTCAAACGAAACTGCGCAAAGGCCGGAATCCAGCAGGAGATTCGGAAAAGAGAGCATTACGAGAAGCCGAGCGTTCGCCGCAAAAAGAAATCGGAAGCCGCTCGCAAAAGGAAATACAATTAATGTGCAGCGAAATCCCTGATTGCTTTGCGGTCAGGGATTTTCTAGTAAAAGGCCGTTCGGAAGCTGGGGGGAATGATGAAACATAGTGTTTCGTGATGGAAGATGGATCAAGGATCGGGGAGAGCTTTAAAGAGGTGAATATCTGACCGATGAGTATGACGGGAAAGTATGAGAAGCTGATGAAGAAAACCACGGCGAACACGATCGGGCGTATTGTTTTGTTTGCGCTCGCTGTGATTATTCAGGTGCTGTGGATCATTTTTGTGATCCTTGTGCTGAACAAAAGATTCGGTTTTGTTACGACGATTATCAATATTCTTTGTCTGTTTGCGGTGCTCTGGATCGTCAGCAAGGACATGAATCCGGCCTATAAGCTGGCCTGGACGATTCTGATTCTGTCTGTGCCGATCGCGGGAGCTGTGATTTATCTGATGTTCGGCGATTCGCGCATGAGTCATCAGCTGAATGCACGGATGAAGCAGGCCGATCGGGAGGCTTCTGCTTATCTGACAGCTCAAAGGGATGTGCAGGATGCACTCGAAGTGGAGGATGAAGCTGCCAGGCGGCAGTCCGATTATATCTGGGAGCATGCCGGTTTTCCGGTCTATGCAAATACACAGACGCGCTATTTTGGCTCTGGGGAAGAATTCTTTCCGGTTTTTCTGGAGGCGCTTAAAAAAGCAGAGCATTATATTTTTATGGAGTACTTCATCATCGATGACGGCGAGATGTGGCAGAGTGTCCTGGATATTCTGGAAGAAAAAGCAAAACTTGGACTGGATGTGCGGATGATCTACGACGACTGGGGCTGCGCGAGCAAAATGCCGCAGACATTTGAATGGCAGCTGAAGGCAAAGGGCATTCGCTGCGAGGTTTTCAACCCGCTGATTCCGGTCGCTTCCATTGTTCTGAATAATCGCGACCACCGGAAAATTACGGTGGTTGACGGGCATACGGCATTTACTGGAGGCATCAATCTGGCGGATGAATATATCAACCGCATTGAGCGGTTTGGCTACTGGAAGGATTCTGCCGTGATGATGCATGGGGACGCGGTCTGGAGCTTCACGGTGATGTTCCTTGAAATGTGGAGCGTGCTGGCACGGGAAAAGGTTTCCTACCAAAACTATCTTCCGCACCACTGGCACGAGGAGGCGTTTACCGGCGAGGACTATGGCGGCTATGTTCAGCCATACTGTGATACGCCGCTTGATCATGAGACGGTTGGCGAGAATGTGTATCTCAATATCATTAACCGCGCGGAGCGCTACGTCTATATTTTTACACCCTATCTGATTATCGACAATGAGATGCAGACGGCGCTGGCCCTTGCGGCAAAAAGCGGCATTGACGTGCGGATTGTGACCCCCGCCATCCCGGATAAAAAGGCGGTATTTTTGCTCACACAGTCGTACTATGAACCCTTGCTCCGATCCGGTGTGCGCATCTATGAATATACGCCGGGATTTATTCACGCGAAAAGCTTTGTCTGCGATGACAAAATCGCGACGGTCGGTTCCATCAATCTGGATTACCGCAGCCTCTATCTGCATTTTGAGTGCGGCGTGTGGATGTACGGCACCGCGGCGGTAGCTGCGGTAAAGGAAGATGCACTCGCAGTATTTGCACAGTCCAGAGAAGTGGCACTGGAGGACTGCGAAAAGAAGAGCTTTGTGCGCCATTTTGGGCAGAGCATCCTGCGGCTGTTTGCACCGCTGCTGTAGATCGTTTTTGTGTGAAATGAAGGCATATTCCGGACGAAATTGGCATATAGTAGTAACGAAGAAATTTTCCGGACGTGTTTTTATGAAAAAAATAGGATTCTGGGTGCTGTTGCTTTGTCTGGCACTACATGGTGCGCTTTTTTCTGCACTGTCAGTGTCTGCCGGGCCGGAGATTGATACGCCTCATGCAGCGGTGATGGAAGTGTCGACAGGAACAGTCCTGTATGAGAAGGATGCGGATACCCCGATGCACCCGGCCAGTGTGACCAAAATCATGACGGTTCTTCTTATCTTTGAATCGCTTGAAAAAGGAGAGCTCTCTCTGGATGACGAGGTAGTGACCAGCGCTCATGCAAAATCCATGGGAGGCTCGCAGGTTTACCTGGAGACCGGCGAGGTGCAGACCGTGCAGACGCTCCTGAAATGCATTCTGATCGCGTCCGGTAATGACGCGGCGGTTGCGATGGCGGAACGGATTGCCGGCTCGGAGGAGGCCTTTGTCGCGCAAATGAATCAGAAGGCGGCAGAGCTTGGCATGGAACATACCCATTTTGTAGACTGCTGCGGACTCACGGATTCGACGGATCATTATAGTTCAGCGCGCGATGTGGCCATTATGTCCAGAGAACTGCTCTGGCGGTATCCGGAGGTGACGGAATACTCGGACATCTGGATGGAAGACATCACACATGTGACCGCACAGGGAGAGAGCGTATTTACGCTGTCCAATACCAATAAGCTGCTGCGCTCCTATGATGGCTGCGACGGACTGAAGACCGGCAGCACCAGCTATGCGAAATACTGTCTGAGCGCGACTGCGAGGAGGGACGGGATCCGTCTGGTCAGTGTTGTGCTGACTGCCCCGGATACCAAAACCCGATTCGCGGAGGCGGCAGAGCTGCTGGACTATGGTTTTTCTATGTGTTCCATGTATTATGATGAGGAAACGCCTGCTCTCCCGCAGATTTCGGTGAAAGGCGCCAATGGGGAAGCGTTTGCCGTGCAGCTGGACGGAGAATTTTCCTATCTGAGTACTACGGGTGAGGATTTTTCCCTGATTGAAAAGAGTCTTGAGTGGAATGAGGAACTTGCTGCCCCGCTGGAAAAAGGCGACCTCGTTGGCTCGTATGTTTATACACTCGATGGCGCCGAGATTGGGCGCGTGCCGGTCGTGATGGCGGAATCAGCCGCAAAGGCCGGATATGTTGATTATCTGAAGCTGGCCTGGGGAAGCTGGGCAAATATCCGTTTGCGAAACAGCGGAAATATGCTATAATCATAAAACCAGCAGATCTTATTGCAGGAACGTGTGCCAAATGCACATGAGATTGCAATACAGGCTATCAGGCCTGGTATGCAGGGCAGCACATTTTACAGCTGCCGGGAAAGGACAGAAGAAGGAATGCCCGATTTCAGAGTGACAAGATATCGAATACGGACAGAGAACGAACAGCCCGGACCGGATGCGCCATTTTCTGCTGTTTTTTTAAGTGACCTTCATAATGAATCCTATGGCGACGGGAACAGCCGGCTGCTCCAGGAGATTCGGAATGAAAATCCCAGGCTGGTCCTGATTGCCGGCGATATGGTGACATCTACGGAAGAGCCGCAGATGGAAGCGTCGCTGGCCCTTATGAATGAGCTGACCAGAAAATATCCTGTTTTTTATGTAAATGGAAACCATGAGAGCCGTCTGAAGGAAAAGCCGGAGAACTATCCGGAAGCGGTTTATGAGAAATATGCTTCCGCAATTCGCAGCTGCGGTGTACGGCTTCTGGAAAATCGGTCGGAGACGATAGTCGTTCACCGGATGCCGATTACCATCTCGGGCCTGGAGCTTCCGATGGACTATTACCAGCGGATGCACCGGGAAGAACTGACTGTGGAGCGAATGGAGAATCTGCTGGGAAAAGCTCCGGATTCCGGTTACCAGCTTTTGCTTGCTCATCATCCGTCTTATTTTGATACGTATGCTGCCTGGGGAGCGGATCTGACGCTTTCGGGTCATCTTCATGGCGGAATTATCCGTCTGCCGCTGCTGGGCGGCATGATCAGCCCGCAGCTTCGGCTCTTTCCCAAATACGATAAGGGCTTCTTTACGCTTGGAGATAAAAAAATGGTGGTCAGCGCGGGACTTGGCGGACATACGGTGAAGCTCCGCATCAATAATCCGCCGGAGCTGGTTGTGCTCGATTTTCTGTGACTTCCGCGAAGCGGAACCAGATGGGCGTATCTTTAGCCCTCGCGGGAGGCATCCCACTTTTTATGAGGGATATTCGCTGCCCGGTACAGCGTGTAGATGCCGTGAGGGACAAATATTACGATATCTGTATGGATTTATTTGGGGCTATCATAAAAAACAGGTCTGCCTGTGAGACAGGAGATCGATACCGATTCATTTTCAAGAGGAAAATACATGGGAATATCAGTCAAACTGGAGAAATTCGAGGGACCGCTCGACCTGCTTTTGCACCTGATAGAAAAAAATAAAGTCAGCATTTACGATATCCCGATCGCACTGATTACCGACCAGTATATGGAATACATTGCGCAGGTGACCGGGGAGACGCTCGACGTGATGAGCGAATTTCTGGTGATGGCGGCAACACTTCTGGATATCAAGTCGCGGATGCTGCTCCCGCCCGAAGTGACGGAAGAAGGGGAGGAGGTCGACCCGCGTGAGGAGCTGGTTCAGAAGCTGCTGGAATATAAGATGTACAAGTATATGTCCTATGAGCTGCGAGACTGTATGCAGGAGGCCGAGGGACATTATTACAAAGAGCCAGATATGCCCGAGGAGGTGGAAGCCTGGCGGGAGCCGATCAATGTGGATGAGCTGCTTGGCGGGGTTACGCTGGAGAGCCTGTACACATTGTTTTGCGACATAATGAAGCGACAGGAGAATCGCGTTGATCCGATCCGCAGCAAATTCGGCAGGCTGAAGAGGGAAGATATCAATCTGGGTGAGACTATGCACTTCGTGGGTCAGTATATTTTTGAAAAGAGGAACTGCTCCTTTTTTGATCTGCTGCATCTGCGTTCCGGGAAGCAGTATAAAATCGTCACCTTTCTGACGATTCTGGAGCTGATGAAGGAAGGACGCGTGGAGGTTCGGCAGGCGGATGCGTTCGCTGATATGGATTTATCCTGGACCGGCGGGGATTCCGGGGAGGAGCTGGACGAGCTTGCGCTGGCCTATGAATGATGCGATGGGGCATTTGATGACAGATATGCGGGCAGATTTTGTGTGATGACGGGATGCCGGAACGGATAGAGGTTGATAAAATGGACAGAAGAAAAGCGGAAGCCGCGCTTGAGGCAATTCTTTTTGCGATGGGGGATTCGGTGGAGACAGAAAAGCTTGCGGCCGCCATCGGGCAGGATGCGGAGACGACCAGAAAGCTGTTGGGGCATATGGCGGAGCGCTATCGCGAGGAGGACCGCGGCATTGAGCTGACAGAGCTGGAGGATGCCTGGCAGCTTTGTACAAAAAAAGAGTTGTATGAGTATCTGATCCGCATCGCGAAGCAGCCGCGCAAAATCGTGCTCACGGATGTAGTGATGGAGACCTTATCCATTGTGGCATACAAACAGCCGGTCACAAGAATTGAGATTGAAAAAATCCGCGGCGTAAAGAGCGATCATGCAGTAAACCGTCTCGTTGAATACAATCTGATCAAAGAGGTGGGGCGGCTGGACGCGCCGGGGCGCCCGATTCTATTCGGCACGACAGAGGATTTTCTGCGGCATTTCGGCCTGCATACGCTGGACGACCTGCCGGAGATTGATACGGTGCAGATGGAAGACTTCAAGGCGGAAGCGGAGGAGGAAATCGAGGCGAAGGTAGAGGTCTGAGGCAGAAGAGGAAATCGAGGCGAAGGTAGAGGTCTGAGGCAGAAGAGGAAATCGAGGCAAGGCAGAGATCCGAGGCGAAACGGAGGGGGAAAATCAAGACGAAGGCAGAGGCCTGAGGCGGAAGCGGCGGGGGAACAGGTGCTGTACTTTGTGATGACGGGAATGTTTCATTTTCGCGCCGCATAGAATGAGCCAAAGCGGTTCTGCGGGGGTCTTTATGAAACGCACCTGCCTGAGAATCCTGCCGGTCCTGCTGGTTCTGGCTCTGGGACTTCTGACCGGAAGCGCACTGCCGAGGCTGTTACATATGGGGACCGGAAGCTATGCGGGGCTGGCCAGTGAGTATGCGTTTCGGGCTTATGAAAACGCGGATGCAAACGGATGGGATCTGTTTTTCTATGTATCACTGGTGCGGCTTCGGACGCTTCTGATTCTGTGGATGAGCAGCTTTTCGACGCTTGGAATGCTGTTTCATCTCGGCTATGCCTGGTGGATTGCGGCATCCGGCGCGATGCTTCTGTCCCTGTTTGGCCTGCGGGATGGCTTTCAGGGAATGGCTCTGTTTGCGTGCAGCATCCTTCCGCAGTGGATTCTCTATGGGATTCTCTGGAAACGGGAGGCGGACGCATGGATGGAGCGCCTGCGTGGAAGCTTTGGAGAATGCAGTGATTTTGGGACGGCTTTTGCGTGCGGCGGAGCCTCTGGCAGAGGACGGCGGGCGGCATGGAAAATTGGCCGGAAGGATTTTTCGGAATTTGTTTCTCTGGTGGTGATTTGTCTGTTTGGCTGCGCGTGCGAAGCCTTTCTGGGGACCTGGACGCTGCGGCTTTATCTGCGGCTGTGAGCGGCATTTTTGAGGCTATATGGAATAGAAGACGAGACAATCTGTGTTATCGAACACCATTATGCGCATGTGGGTGAGAATCCGTATGGAATGGCCGCAGCGATCGGGGGATCGTATACGGAATGGTATCGGAATCTGCATGATCGTCGGCGGGTAATGCAAAATGGAAAGAAAAGAGGACATAGAGCGATGTTTGGGATATCGTTTAGAAAAAAGAATACCCGGCCTGATCAGCAGACCTTCGATCCTGCGATTTACAAGCCGGTGCTCAAATGCAGCATCTGCAATGGCGAGCAGGTCGCCGGCTTTAAGAACCGGGAGACCGGGAAGTTTGAGGAAGTCCGGTTCATCCGAAACGAGAATGAACTGAGAGAATTTCTTGCGCACTATGGACTGGAAGCCATTGAGAAGGAGTACTGACACAACATGAATCGGAATGAGATTTTAAAGATTTACGGAACGGACTACAAAGAAATGACACTGGAGCTGCTGAAGAGAGCCGGGCTGTGCGACCTGCTCCCGGATAACCGCAAGAGCCGAATCGGCATTAAGCCGAATCTGGTTTCTGCGTCCGAGGCTTCCTATGGGGCGACAACACACCCGGAGATTGTTGCGGGGGTTATTGAGTACCTGCAGGAGCACGGCTACCGGAATATCGTGGTTGCCGAGGGCTCCTGGGTCGGTGCCAGGACGTCTGAGACTATTCAGGTGTGCGGCTATGATAAGCTTGTGGAAAAATACGGTGTGGAGTTTCTGGATACCCAGAAGGACCGCTCGTATGAAGCTGACTGTGCCGGGATGAAGCTGAACCTCTGCAGCTGTGTGAAGGAAATCGATTTTCTGATCAATGTGCCGGTGCTCAAGGGGCACTGCCAGACAAAAATCACCTGCGCGCTTAAGAATATGAAGGGGCTGATTCCGAATAAAGAGAAGCGGCGCTTCCATTCCATGGGACTCCATGGACCAATCGCGCACCTGAATACGGCCATTCATCAGGATTTTATCGTAGTCGACCATATCTGCGGTGATCTGGATTTTGAGGACGGCGGCAATCCGGTCGTCCGCAACTGTATTATGGCGGCTCTGGATCCGGTGCTGGTGGACGCGTACGTCTGTGAGCTTCTGCACTATACGGCGGATGAGGTTCCCTATGTCCGTCTGGCGGAGAAGCTGCAGGTCGGGAGTGCGGACATCGGCGCAGCGCAGATTACGACCTGCGGCCCGCAGCCGGAGGCGGAGGAACTGCCGCGCGAGCACAAGATTGTTGAGCTGCAGGACGCAGTAAGCGAGGTGGATTCCTGCAGTGCCTGCTATGGCTATCTGATTCCGGCGCTGGAAATGCTGCGCCAGGAGGGTCTGCTTGATCGCCTCGATGAGAAAATCTGCATCGGGCAGGGCTATCAGGGAAAGAGCGGGCATCTTGGAATCGGGCGCTGTACCTCCGGATTTACCTGTAGTCTGAAGGGCTGTCCGCCGACCGAGAATCAGATTTACGATTTTTTGAAGTCATATCTGGCTGACCGTGCCTGATTTTACAAAAATTTTACAATATATTGTAGAAATGGAAACTCACATGGCAAAATCTTGTAAAAGTGCACAAAAACGGGCGATTTCAGGGCTTTTCCGGTGAAAAATCGGATTGATTTTGACGGAAAGTTTGAGTATAATTCCTTTATGCCCGAGCAAATTGGCATCTGTTTTGGATGAATAGATGGAGAATGTGATTCCAAATTATTACAGAAAGATTACAGATTTGATACGGCCATGGAAGGGATGGTCATATGCGGGCACCCCAAAAGAGGGGAAGAATTCATCGAAGGTTGAGGAATGGTGAATGTGCCTGGAATTACCATCATTTATTGATTATCTGAAGGAGCAGAAGAACGCATCGGAAAGCACGGTTGACTCTTATCAGAGAGATTTACGCAAGCTGGACGCCTATCTGGCTGAACATGGAGTGGAGAACGTCGAACATGTGACGGTGACCAATCTGAACTCCTATATCCTTTATCTGGAAAAGCAGGGACTGTCTTCCGCGACCGTATCGCGGAATGTCTCATCTATGAAAGCATTTTTCCATTATAGCTGTCGAAAACATAAGATTGCGGACGACCCGACGGAAACGATTCGGGCTCCGCATATTGAGAAAAAGCTTCGCGGGACCCTGAGCGTGGACGAGATTACGCGTCTTCTTGAACAGCCTTCTGGGGATTCGCCGAAGGAGCTGCGGGACCGGGCGATGCTGGAGCTTTTGTACGCGACTGGCCTGCGCGTCAGCGAGCTGATTTCTCTGCGCATGGATGCGGTTCACCTGGATCTGAATTTTTTACGGTGCAGCGATGGCGAAAAAGAGCGGGTGATCCCGTTTGGAGAGACTGCCCGGATGGCACTGGAGAGATATCTGGAAACTGCCAGAATGGCCCTGCTGAAAGGGCGGGAGAGTGAATACCTTTTTGTCAACTGCTCCGGCCAGATGATGAGCCGTCAGGGCTTCTGGAAGCTTGTGAAATCCTATGCCGCA
This sequence comes from Lachnospiraceae bacterium, assembly GCA_021199475.1. Lineage (GTDB taxonomy): Bacteria > Bacillota > Clostridia > Lachnospirales > Lachnospiraceae > Choladousia. The sequence continues at coordinate 7,346 of JAJQHZ010000143.1, read as the reverse complement.
AAGGCTGGTATTACGAGGGACATTACTCCGCAGACGCTGCGCCGTTCGTTCGCGGTGTATCTGTCCGAAAATCAGGCATTCGCTTTTTCGAAAAAAAGCCCGGTCAGGAACCAGATGGGGGCGTAGTCCAGCCGGATGACTCCATTGACCTGATAAGGGGAATCACTGTAATCCCAGGGACAGCGGTTGTGTTTTTTCAGATAAGTACCGGTGCCAAATTCTACCGCGAAAATACAGACCATATAGATCAGCCCGCGGGTGAAGGGGCTGAATCTTTTTAACAATACAGAAAAAGGCCGGATCAGAGAGGCCATCCCGTAAATCGGGAACATGCGCAGGGAAGAGAAGCCCATGAGCTTCGGGTCATGGCGCAGAAGCGAATGGAGTCCGGTCCAGAGCACTTCCATGCACCAACCGTACATGCCGCAGCGGATAAATCGGTTTTTCATTTTCAGCACCTGCTTTCTGATGATTCAAGGATTGATACTAGTCTGTGCATGCTTTTGAAAACTATGAGTCCCAATATTTGTCAGCCGGTTTCCTTTTTCGCTGGCTTTGCTTTGTCGTTTATATGGAACGAATGGGAGGCGGGAACCATCATGTCAAATCCGGAAATAAAAGAATATCTGTCCCGCGTCGGCATCCGGAAAATAGCGGAGCTGGATACTGCTTTGCTGGAAGCATTTGGCGAAAAGGAGGGCCGTCGGCAGATTGAGACACTGACAGAATTGTATGACCGCGCGGAGGAACGGCTGTATTTCGGAGCAGGAGATTCTTTGTATCTGCGCCGCCAGGAGGAGTTGGTCGATTATTTTAACGCAGACACAAAGCGGAGTGTGCTGGCGTCCTCTTTTTATGACCGCGTATTTTTTCGGAAAGCGCTGGAGTATCTGGTGAGCATGGATGATTATGTTTCCGGCGAGATTCTTGATATCGGCTGCGGAAACGGAATCCTGAGCGGCTTTTTAGCCAGCCGGCATCCTGAACTTACCGTTACAGGAACCGACCTGTCGGAGCGTGCGCTGTCCGTGGCGCGCGATATCTCTGTTGGGATGAATCTCACAAACATTTCATTTATCTCACCGGAGGCCATGCGGGGAAAAAACTGCGACACACTGTTTTCCTGCCGCACCTTTCATGAAAATGTTCCGTGGAAACCGCTGTGTGAGACCAAAAAACAGGAGAACCTTTCGTTGGAAGAACTTTCTGATCTGCACAAAGGCTTTGTCAGGAAGCTGTCCGGCCTGATGAGGCCGAAGGGATATCTGATCAGCATCGAGCGGTATGAGGATGACATCGCTTATGCGGGAATGGTTCAGGCGCTGGAGCGGGCCGGGCTGTCCCGGGTGAGGGGGACCCATCAGCAGTTTTCCTGCAAAAACGGAGATGAGATGGCGACATTTCAGGCGAATGTGTTTGCTCAAACGCTGTAATGGGCCGGTCATTCCGGCTGCATACATCGTTTCAGACATCCGCTGCAGCTGCCGTATGGATGCGATAACCAAATGGAAAGTTGAGCGTGAAGTTAAAAAAATGTCTGTTGACAAAAGCAGGTTCCTTATGTTAGACTATACAAAGTTGCTGAGAAGTTCCGGACAGTTGTATGAAAGCGAATTCCGGATGGTCGGCAATCAATCTATCTGCAAAATGCGATGACGGAGAATAGTACGCTGATTTTCTTTTTTCAGAGAGACACCGGTTGGTGTGAGGTGTCAGAAGCGATCAGGGGAACTCGCTCCCGAGCGGCTGTCCGAAATCTTTTGTTTTCTCCGAATCAGAGAATTCAGAGGAGAGTAGACACAGACGGCACCCGACCGTTACCATGGGAAGGATATTCGATGGTCAGAGGAATGATTCGATCTGTCATCCGTATCTGCTGAGTGTATGAGCAATCATGAATGAGAGTGGTACCGCGAAAGATTTTGCTATCTTCCGTCTCTTAGGGCAGGAGCCTTAAGGGGCGGTTTTTTGTGTCAAAGATTCAAAGCAGCAGCGCAAAGAAAAGACAGACTTAGCAAGCTCGCTTGCTATAGACTGTATTTTCTTTGCGGGATGGGAGAGAATCTCCCATCAGCCATAGGTATATGACGCGAAGCGGCATATAGCCTGTAAGGCGGCCTATGGCATGCTGCTTTGAATCACAGTGAAACACCAAAGCAGCATCGCAAAGAAAAGACAGGCTTAGCAAGCTCGAAAAGAAAAGGAGAGACGAAATTATGATGAACCCGAAGAAGTATACGCGCCAGTATTTTCTGCCGCCTGAAAAATGTATGAAATGGACGGAAAAGGAATATGTGGATCATGCGCCGATCTGGTGCAGTGTGGATTTGCGCGACGGCAATCAGGCTCTGGTGGTGCCGATGACGCTTGACCAGAAAATCAGCTTTTTCAAGCTCCTGGTAGAGGTGGGATTTAAGGAAATAGAGGTTGGCTTTCCGGCTGCTTCGGATACGGAGTTTCAGTTTTTGCGCCGCCTGATCGAGGATGACCTGATTCCGGATGATGTGACGGTGCAGGTGCTGACGCAGGCGCGGGAGCATATCATTCGGAAGACCTTTGACGCGCTTAAAGGCGCGAAGAACGCGATTGTGCACGTATACAATTCGACTTCGCTGGCACAGCGCGAGCAGGTGTTCCATATGTCGAAGGACGAGATCCTTAAAATCGCGGTGGACGGCGCGAAGCTTTTGCAGCAGCTCACAGAGGAAGCAGGGGAGAACTATCGGTTTGAGTACAGCCCGGAGAGCTTTACCGGCACGGAGGTCGAGTATGCGGCGGAGGTTTGTAACGCGGTGCTCGATGTCTGGAAGCCAACGGCGGATCGCAAGGCCATCATTAATCTGCCGAGCACGGTGCAGATGTCAATGCCGCACATCTATGCGAGCCAGATTGAATACATGAATGATCATCTGAAGTATCGGGACAATGTGGTTCTTTCCCTTCATCCGCATAATGACAGAGGCTGCGGGATTTCGGATGCGGAGATGGGAATGCTCGCGGGCGCGGACCGCATTGAGGGTACTCTGTTCGGGAACGGTGAGCGTACCGGAAATGTGGACATCGTTACGCTGGGGATGAATATGTATGCACAGGGTGTGGATCCGGAGCTTAACTTTAATGATATGACAAAAATTACGGAGGCATATGAGAAATATACCGGCATGAAGGTGGATGAGAGAAGCCCGTACGCGGGCGCGCTGGTATTCGCGGCGTTCTCTGGCTCTCATCAGGATGCGATTGCGAAGGGGATGAAATATCGCGAGGAGAATCATTCCGAGCTCTGGACGGTTCCGTATCTGCCGATTGACCCGACCGACATCGGCCGTTCTTATGACGCGGATGTGATCCGCATCAACAGCCAGTCTGGCAAGGGCGGCGTCGGCTATATTCTGGAGCAGAATTTCGGCCTGAAGCTGCCGAAGAAGATGCGCGAGGCGATGGGATACGCAGCGAAGGGCGTTTCGGACGAGCTGCACAAGGAGCTGCTGCCGGAAGAAATCTTCCAGCTGTTCAAGGACAAATTCGAGAATATCACCGAACCGTATCAGATTCAGGAGATGCATTTCAAGCAGCATAATGGAATCATTGCGGAGGTGACGGTTACGTATGACGGAAAGACAAATGTCATTGTTGCTTCCGGAAACGGCCGTCTGAACGCGGTCAGCAACGCAATGAAACGCCACTTCCGTCTGGAGTACGATCTGGTGACGTATGAGGAGCATGCGCTTGAGCAGAGCTCCAGCTCCCGCGCGATTGCGTATGTGGGAATTCGTGAGAAAAAGACAGGCGAGCTGCACTGGGGAGCAGGCCTGGATGTCGATATCATCAAGGCATCCGTTGACGCGCTTCTGACAGCAATCAATCACATGGCAGTGAAGCAGGCGGAGGAATAAATCCTCGCCGTTTTACCGAGCAAAGAGCTGTACAAAATCCATACCGGATGCGGTTTTATCCCCCGGATGGAGGGTGCAGCTCTTTTCATTTGTTCGGAGACTTCATTTTATAAAGGAAAAATGCTTTTTGACAGGAACGTGCAGGAGCGATCTCAGGTTGCATGCCGGGCCTCCGTGCTTTCTGCCTGAAAATCCGGCATAGAAGAAAAATTGTTTTTCTCCGTACTCAGAACATAATGCGTTTTTGTCAGGCGCACGCCTTCCTGCTGCTTGATTTCACGATGAATCTCTTCGAGATCCCGGGAGGAATGGCAGCAGATCTTCAGCATAAAATCAAATTCACCGGTCAGATAATAGCAGGAGACGATGTGCGGATTCCCCCGGACATATTGTACAAATGGATCGGTAAACCGCGGATGCTCCAGACTGACCTCCATCAGCACGGTCAGATCATTTCCGATCTTCGCATCATCCATGATAATCGTGTAAGCCTGTATGACACCGGCGGATTCCAGCTTCCGGATCCGCTCAATTACGGACGATACGGAGAGGTGGATTTCATGGCTGATATCAGAAGCTTTGCGGCGTCCGTTCTCTTTTAATGCTAAAATGATTTTGTAATCAATATTGTCCATAAAAACCTCCATTTCCGGAAATGAATAACATGGCATTTGGCTCTTTTGACGCTCAAATCCGTGTTTCGGATAATCGAGCAGGAAGCTGCTAATTTCCTCTCGCGCCTGTGTACATAAAAAAAGGACGCCATGGCTCTGCCAGACGTCCCTGTCCTGTTTCGGAATTGATTTTAAAACTGTTTTCTGAAAAAGTCAATCAGATTTTTAAGCCGCAGGGAATAACAGAATGATTGGAATTGAAACATAAATACTTCAGTTTTTTTTCACAGTACAGACATAATTTACCGATATAGTTTGGAAGTCTTATTTGAAAAAGTGATGACGCTGAAATGAAAACAATATGGAGGCAGAAGATTATGAAGAAACAGTATATAGCAGTAATGATGGGGCTGGTGATTTCACTGGCACCGGTTGGTGTGTATGCGGAGGAAAGCCAGACGGAAATGAGTACGGATGCACCCGAAGCCTCCCAGGCGCCGGATGATCTGCCGGAGGACGCACAGGATCTATCTTCCATGATTATGGGCACCGTGACGGAGATTGGTGAGGATTCTATTACGATCACAATAACGACGGATGAGACGCAGACGATAACGCTGACGGATGAGACGCAGTATCAGAAGATGAGCGGCGGTATGGGCGGCGGCAGAGGTACGGACGGCGCATCCGAGGATGGCGAAGCCCCGTCAGATGCGGGCGGCGAGGCCCCGTCGGATGCAGGCGGCGAGGCCCCGTCGGATGCGGGCGGCGAGGCCCCGTCGGATGCGGGCGGTGAGGCCCCGTCAGATGCAGGCGGCGAAGCGCCGTCGGATGCAGGCGGTGAGGCCCCGTCGGATGCGGGCGGCGAAGCCCCGTCAGATGCGGGCGGCGAGGCACCTTCAGACGCGGGCAGCGAAGCACCGTCAGATGCGGGCGGTGAAGCACCGTCGGATGCGGGCAGTGAGGCACCGTCGGACATGGATGGGGAAGCTTCCTCGGAGCAGGGTGATATGGGCGGCCGCGGCATGGGCGGCTCGATGGAGACGGAGGAAATTACGCTTTCGGATATTGAGACTGGCGATTCTGTCATGATTTCTCTGGATGATGCCGGCGCTGCAGCTACGGTGATCGTACAGTCGATGGACGGCTTTGCGGATGGCGAAGGCGGTATGGGCGGCGGCATGGATGGTTCCGGTATGGGCGGCGGCATGGATGGTTCCGGCATGGGCGGCGAAGGCGGTATGGGCGGTGATATGGGCGGTGGCCAGTCATCGGGCGTGGACAGCTATGACGCAGCGAATACGATTTACGAGGATACGACGATCGATTCGCAGGAGCTCACCTCCACCGGTACAGATGAGAATGCGGTTCTGGTCTCCTCTGATGTGAGTGCAGTTCTTACAAATGATACGATTACCCGCGAGTCGGATGACAGCACGGGCGGAGACAATTCCAGCTTCTATGGCGTGGGTGCGGCTGTTCTGGCGACAGACGGGACACTTACCGTCAGTGACTGCACGATTTCTACGGATTCGGAGGGCGGTGCCGGTGTATTCGCATACGGAGACGGCGTGGTTTATGTGATGGATACGGTCATTGATACGCAGCTGAATACATCGGGCGGCATCCATGTGGCAGGCGGCGGCACCCTTTACGCATGGGATGTGATTGCAACGACAAATGGTACCTCTTCGGCAGCTGTCCGCAGTGACCGCGGCAGCGGAACGATGGTGGTTGACGGCGGCACCTATACGTCGAATGGGTCCGATTCACCGGCCGTGTACTGCACGGCGGATATCGCAATCAGCGATGCGACGCTGACAGCGACCTCCGCGGAGGCGGTTTGCATCGAGGGACTGAATACGCTTCGCCTTTACGACTGCGATCTGACCGGAATGGCGCCGGATGACGAGCGCAATGATAACACCTGGACGGTGATTGTTTATCAGAGCATGTCCGGTGATTCAGAAGTGGGAAACGGCACCTTCCAGATGGTGGGCGGCACGCTGACTTCGACGAACGGCGGTCTGTTCTATACCACGAATACAGAGTGTACGATTACGCTGGAGGATGTGGAAATTACCGCAGCGGATGACTGTGAATTTTTCCTGCAGTGCACCGGCAACACGAATTCCAGAGGCTGGGGGACGTCGGGAAGCAATGGCTCGGATTGCCTGTTTACCGCAATCAGCCAGACGATGAACGGCGATGTGATCTGGGATTCCATCAGCACGCTTGCGTTTTATATGACCGATGGCAGTACCCTGACCGGTGCGGTGGTCAATGATGAAACCTGGGCAGAGGAAGGCGGAAGCGGCTATTGCAACGTCATCATCAGTGAGGATTCCACCTGGGTTGTGACGGGAGACAGTACCGTGACTTCCCTTTCCAGCAGCGGCATGATTAGCGACGCAGATGGAAATACCGTCACGGTTGTGGGAACCGATGGCACGGTTTACGTGGAGGGCACCAGCGCGTACACGATTACCGTAGAAGCCTACAGTGACAGTGCAGATGGTTCCGGAGCGTCTTCTACAGACAGCTTTGACGATCATGCAGTGGAGCGCCCGGAGGTGTAAAGAATGCGGTCTGCCACTGCGGGTTGCCTTGCTGATCGGCAGGGAGTGCCGGAGGTGTAAGAGCCGTAACGAATCGGAAGGGATCCTGCGTGTCATGGTCACCGAAGGGATTCTGTGACGCATTGGTGCATATGGATATATCATGAAATTTCCAGGAATTGAAGGAAAGGCAATTCCTGGAAATTTTTTTTGACATAAAATGTTTTTTTGCTGAAGTGAAAAAGTAAATTCCACTCTGAAAAGCGCAAAAAATTGGTGGA